>JANMOL010000060.1:0-10585 GCA_031369245.1 Hyphomicrobium sp.
GATATCTCTGATCCGAGCACCGCTGATCATGGCGTCATCTATCGTGCCAGGAGGCGGCTATGGCTCAAGCCCTAGTTCAGCGGATCAATTCAAACGATATTTCCAAGGCTGAGCAATCGCGCGCGACAACGGAAACGATCATTCTCGCAGTCGAAGGCATGCACTGCGGAGCGTGCATCCGATCAGTTGAGACAGCACTGGGTCAGGTTCCTGGTGTCGCCAGTGCGCGCGTCAATCTTTCGAGCCGGCGAGCCAGTGTCGAGGTGCAGCGTGGCCGCGTATTTGCGGACATATTGATTGAAGCGCTCGCCGAGGCTGGCCACAAAGCCGCCAAACTGACATCCGCTTCCCGCATACAGGCGTTCGATAGTGACAAAGATTTGCTTCGCCGCCTCGGCGTCGCCGGCTTTGCCGCGATGAACATCATGCTGTTATCCGTTTCTGTCTGGTCGGGTGCCGGTGCCGACATGGACAAGTCGTTACAAACCCTCTTCCATTGGCTATCGGCGCTCATCGCCCTTCCGGCTGTTGCCTATTCCGGGCAGCCATTTTTTCGCTCGGCCTTTCAGGCCTTGAGCGCGCGCAGATTGAATATGGACGTTCCTATCTCCCTGGGCGTCTTGTTGACTACGCTGATGAGCCTCTACCAAACGACGCTGGCGAGTGAACAAGTATACTTTGATGCCGCAGTGACGTTGTTGGCATTTCTTCTTCTCGGGCGCTTTCTTGATCAACAGATGCGCATGCGGGCATCAAGCGCTGCGGCGAACCTGCTGGGCCTGAAGTCATCGTCGGCTTCAGTTTTGGACATGGCAGGCAGCGTCTCGCGCGTGCCTGTGCAGACGCTCCAGCCTGGAGCGCGCGTGCTTGCAGCGGCAGGCGAGCGGTTGGCCGTCGATGGGGTTGTCGAAAGTGGAACCAGCGATATCGATCAGAGTTTGATCACCGGTGAGTCTCTGCCCGCGCGGATTTGGCCTGGCCAAACCGTCTTTGCCGGAACCATGAACCTCTCGAACCCAATCGTTATCACGGCAACCAAGCACGACGACAACTCACTCCTCGCCGAAATCGCACGCCTTATGACGGCCGCCGAGCAAGGCCGTGGAAAATACGTCCGGCTCGCCGACCGCGCCGCGCGGCTCTATGCGCCGGCCGTGCACATCTTAGGACTCGGGACGTTCGCTTGCTGGATCTATGCCGGTCACAGTTGGCAGGCGGCGTTGACCGCCGCTATCGCCGTCTTGATCGTGACCTGCCCCTGCGCACTGGCACTGGCGGTTCCAGCCGTCCAGGTCGCGGCCGCCAGCCGGCTGTTTAGCAAAGGCATAATCCTAAAGGCAGCTGATGGCCTCGAACGGCTAGCAGAGGTCGACACTGTCGTGCTGGACAAGACCGGGACATTGACCGTTGGCGAGCCGTCGCTTCTCAACGCGGCTGCGATTTCGCCTGAAAGTTTGGCGGCAGCAGCAAGACTGGCGGTCACGAGCCGTCATCCTTATTCCCGTGCCATCGTCGCGGCCGCCAAAGCCAAAGGATTGGACGTGACTGCTGGCGATGGCGTCCGCGAAATGGCCGGCTTCGGCATGTGCCGGAACAACGCGCATGGCGAGGAGCGGCTTGGATCAGCCGAATGGTGTGGCCAAGCCCAAGCTGCAGCGCGTGACGGCACGCTGTGGTTCAAGCCTGCCATCGGGCCAGCACTTGCGTTTCAGTTTTCCGACAGTCTCCGCGACGACGCACGCGACGTGATCACCATCCTCCATCGCGCGGGGTATGCGGTTGAAGTCTTGTCAGGGGACGCTCCCGGCGCCGTTGCATCGGCCGCTCATGCCTCGGGAGTTGCCGCGTGGCGCGCGGGCCAGCGCCCCGGTGAGAAGCTTGCCAGACTTGATGCGTTGAAAGCTGAAGGGCACAAAGTCCTGATGGTTGGCGATGGCCTCAATGATGCGCCAGCACTGGCCGCCGCACACGCGTCGTTATCGCCGGCATCAGGATCGGATATCAGCCAGACCGCGGCCGACGCCATTTTCCAGGGCAGCCGGTTGCAACCGATTGTAGAGCTTCTTTCCGTAGCCAAGGCAGCCCGGCGACTGGCTTTACAGAATTTTGGGCTCGCCGTGGCCTACAATGTTGTCTTCGTTCCGCTCGCAATGGCCGGGCTGGTGACGCCACTCATCGCAGCGCTCGCCATGTCGGCATCCTCGATTTCTGTGACTGCCAACGCTATTCGCCTCAAGTCCAAAGTCCGGGAGCTTCGAGCATGACCGCGCTTGCCTGGCTCATTCCAGCGGCCCTCGCACTTGGCGGACTTGGCCTAGCGGCGTTCCTTTGGTCCCTCAAGACAGGCCAATACGACGATCTTGACGGCGCATCGTGGCGGGCACTGACAGACGACAGCGCGCTGCCAAAGAAAAAACAATAGCGGGCAAATAATGGGACTTGGGTCAACATTTTTGAGCGGCTTTGCCCTAGGCTTCGCAGGATCGCTGCACTGCGCCTGCATGTGCGGCTGCATCGCATCTGGCAGTCTTTTTATCCTCAGTCCGAACAATCTTGGCGAACGCGTGGAGATGCTCGCTAAACTGCAGGTTGGCCGCGTACTTTGCTATACGATTGCTGGCGGGATCATTGCAGGCACCGCCAGCCTGACCGTAAATCCTGCCACAACCCCCACTTCGTTCCACGTTCTCCAGTGGGCAAGTACAGCCATACTGATGTGGCTGGGGCTTTCTATAGCCGGTCTCGTTCCGAGCGTTGCGCTTCCCGCTGGCCTTTCCCGGTTGCCCGCCACCATAGATCGCCTGCTGGCACCTGTCCGGCGCTATCCTGGCACCGCACCAATTGCACTTGGCATGACATGGGGAATGACACCCTGCCCTATGGTCTACGCAGCACTTTTCATGGCCGCGTTGACAGGTTCGGCAGCAGGCGGCGTTTCGTGGATGGCAGGTTTTGGCCTCGGCACGGTCCCGGCCGTTGTCGCTGCTGCTGCCGGCATATCAAAGCTCAGTCAAATCCGCACATCGCAGCTTGCGCAAAGCGCCGCCGGTCTCGCCATCGCCGCATTCGCCGGTTTGACACTGATCAGTCCGTGGCCCGCTCTTGCGCTGCTCTGTAGCGCGCGATGACTGTGCTTCGTCTGCAAGCCCGGCATGAGATCACACCCCGTTGTTGATCCAGATCAAGGGCGTTTCCCGAAAAAGCTCATTGTATTGGCGCATTCTTGCTCAAAAAAACTTGAGGAGCTTTGTATGTTGCGCGTCTTCAAGAGCATCCCAGCATCCGCATATTACAGCCGTCTGCAGAACGTAATCGTTCGCTGGCTTAGCTCGCTCAGGCCACGGCGATTGAACGTCAATCCGCCACCACTTCTGGCAAAGCGGCTTCAACTGCTAGGGCTTGATCCAACCTTCATTGCGGTCACTCAGCCCAGTATCCTTCGCAATCTCGCAGCGAGATGCAGAGACTGCACGCACACAGATGCGTGCGCCGCCGACCTTGGCGCCGAGAATGCAGCCGGTGGTATGGATAGCTATTGTGCGAACGGCGATATCATCGACGATCTCGTCATCAAAAGAGCCACCGGTTAATCAGCGTTCCTCAGCTTACGTACGGATGGCAGTGCGATCCAACGCTCCGTCGTCCTTGCCTTAATCCGTTGATCTATGACAATTTCTGGCTCGCCAAATTCTGCTGTGATGTTGTTATCCGCGGCAACAAAAGCGAACTGTGGATCGGTCCACTCAAATTCCGCTGGAAATTGCAGTGGTTTCGCGAGGAGGTCCAAAGTGCACGTCGCTCGAGAATTGATACTTTTAATTGGCTTGGCGGCGACGTCACTTCACAGCGCTGTTGCTGCACCAAACCTTGACGGAACCTGGGCCGGTAGCGGCTACGTTATTCCGAAATCCGGAGACCGGCAAAGCATACGATGCCGGGTGCGCTATTCGAGACAATCCAATACTGTATTCAGCGTGTCCGCTACATGCGCAGGTTCTACCGCAAATGTCGTGCAAACCGGCGAGGTGCTCGAAGTCGGTGTCGGGCGTTTTGCTGGCGACTTATACAATCCGCAGTTCGATGTTTCCGGCCGCGTCCGTGTTCAGGTCTCGGGCAATCGCCAAACAGTAACATTCTTTGGAGCCCAGGGAAAAGGCACCCTCTCGCTCGTACGGCAGTAATACCAGTCTGCACAATCGCGACAACTACTCTCGGTAAATCAGCACAGAAACGGTACTCAACGTCAAGACTTTGGAAGCCTGACTTCCCAGCACAAGCTGAGCGATGCCGCGTCGGCCATGGGATGCCATGACGATCAGGTCGCAGCCGCCTTCACGGGCCGCTTCGACGATGGCTTCTGCTGGAAATTGATCTCTCACATGTTTGACATTGAAGTCTATCTGCCTGGTTGTTGCAGCGTCCGAGACAGTGGCCAGAATTCTTTGTGCGTTTTCGACCATTGCTTTCTCATAGTCCTCATGCGGAAACGCAATCGCCATTTCGCCTGGCATTGCGCTCCACATCGGCTCCGACGCTGTCATCAGCGTAACTTTTGCAATCAAAGCTTTGGCCAGGTCTAGTCCGTGCAAAAGCGCCTTCCCTGCCAGCTCAGAGCCATCCGTCGCAATCAGAATATGCTTATACATGCATCGTATCGCACTCGTAGCCGTTGTCGCAAGGCCGCTGACAAATGTTGAAAACGCACCGTGCGCTAGCTGTGATGCGCTGACACTGCCCGCATGAGTTCGCCAGAGAGTTCATGCGGGACCGCATGTGACACGTCGCCAATACTCAACATCCCGACCATGCGCTTTTTGTCATCGATCACTGGAAGCCGGCGAATTTTCTTTTGTTCCATAATGCGCAGTGCGTCATCAAGCGCTTCCGCCTCGCGGCAATAGACAATGCCCTTCGTCATCACGTCCCGGGCCGTCAATTTTGAGCAATCCTTGCCATTGGCGACCGCGCGGCACGTAATGTCGCGATCGGTCACCATGCCGATAAGCCGGTCGTTCTCGCCGACAGGAATGGAGCCGACATCCAGGTCTTTCATTTTCTTGGCGACATCCCTCAGCGGCGTGTCGGGCTCGACCCACTCAGCCTTCTTATGCATTGCGTCCTTGACGTTCATGTTGGCCTCCTGCTGCAAATGGCATAAAAATGCTCTGCCAAGCCATCAAAATAGCCTGCGCTCGAAGACGTATGCCTTGATGCGCGTCAATGGCGCAGCGAGAGCAGCTTCTAAAACTGCAGTTGCAAAGTGTCCAGTGAACGAACCGTTTGGTCAGCAGGCTGCGATGGCAAGTATCAATCGGCTCCGCCAGCACTTCGTTTCAGCCCAGATCGAAGCACGCGGCGTTCGCGACCCGCTCGTGCTGGCCGCGATGCGCAAGGTTCCACGCGAACTGTTCGTTTCAAAGCAATTTAGACACGCAGCCTATCAAGACAGCCCTCTCCCGATTGCCGCGGGTCAGACCATTTCCCAACCCTATATCGTGGCATTTATGGTCGAAGCCCTGGCCCTGCGGGGCGGTGAGAGGGTGTTAGAAATCGGCGCCGGATCGGGCTACGCCGCAGCTGTGCTCGCCGAGATCGCAGGCCAGGTCTTTACAATCGAACGCATTGGCCAACTCGCTGAGACAGCGCATTCTAATCTCAGCAAAGCGGGCTGTAAAAACGTCCATGTCCGCCATGCTGACGGTACCGAAGGGTGGGTTGATGAAGCGCCGTTTGACGCCATCCTAGTGTCAGCCGGAGCACCCGACATCCCGCGAACGCTCGAACGTCAGTTGGCGATTGGTGGCCGGATGATCGTGCCGGTGGGATCGGATCCCCGCGCGCAAGAGCTTGTCCGGATCACGCGCGTTGACGAGGACGACTTCGAGCGGGAAGACATAGCAGATGTCAAGTTCGTACCGCTCATCGGCAAGGAGGGCTGGGAGAGCACGGACGACGAATGGCAGACACGTCCCCCAAGGCTGGTGCAGACACGGCCAGCCGTCAGCATTGCAATACCGGGGCTGATCGAGAAACATGCCGAAGCCTTCGGCGCGATAGAAGATGCTGAGCTCCAACCATTATTGCGCCGGATTGGCGATGCGCGCGTCGTGCTTATTGGAGAAGCCAGTCACGGCACCTCCGAGTTCTATCGAATGCGAGCGCGGATAACGCAGCAGCTGATTGACTTCAAAGGCTTCAACCTGGAGCACTGATTAAACAAAACGCCGATAGCAGCGAGAAAACCTCATGAGCAGACTACGCATCCATGACGAGAACCACCTTTTTGAACGGATCGGCTGGCTCAGGGCTGCGGTCTTGGGAGCTAACGACGGCATTGTATCGACCGCCAGCTTGATCGTCGGCGTTGCCTCAGCACCCGGAAACACGAGTAGCATTTTAATCGTTGGGATCGCTGGTCTTGTTGCAGGCGCAATGTCGATGGCCGCTGGCGAATACGTGTCTGTCAGCTCCCAGGCCGATACCGAAAAAGCCGACCTGGCGCGCGAGCGCAAGGAACTCGCAGACAACCCCAAGTTTGAGATGGCCGAACTCGCAGCACTGTATGTTAAGCGCGGCGTCGATCAGGATCTAGCGGACAGGGTTGCTCAGCAGCTGATGACCAAGGATGCACTCGCTGCGCATGCCCGGGACGAACTGGGTATTTCTCAAGCAACCTCGGCCCAGCCCGTTTTGGCGGCCCTGACGTCGGCTGCAGCCTTCGCAACCGGGGCGGCGATGCCGTTGCTTATGGTCGCGATCTCGCCGGCCCCATCGGTGGTGAAAACGGTCAGCATAGCCTCGCTCGGCTTCCTGGCACTGCTTGGCGCCATCGGCGCAAAAGCAGGTGGAGCGGACGTGCTGACAGCAACCGCGCGCGTCACGTTTTGGGGAGCACTCGCTATGGCACTGACGGCTGCCATTGGCGCCGCGTTCGGAACAGCTGTCTGACGACACCGCGTCACAGTCTTTTACGACTGCAAGACATAGGCTCCAGGCGCGTCGGCCGTCGGACGATCATCCGCACTTCCAAGTTGGGGTGGCAGTTGCGGATCACCAGATCGCGCCGCCAGCCAGCTGGCCCACTCGGGCCACCACGACCCTGAATGAACAGCGGTTTTGGCCATCCACGAATCAGGGTCGACGAAGCGATCCGTTTGCAGTTTTGTCGACAGTCGATAGCAGCGGCCAGCGTGGCCAGGCTCCGAGACAATGCCAGCGTTGTGACCGCCGCTAGTCAGCAGGAATGTCAACTCAGTATCAGTCAGCAGATTCAACTTGAAGACCGAGCGCCACGGCGAAACGTGATCCGTTTCGGTGCCAACAACAAAAATCGGCTGACGGATGTCGCTCAAAGCGACGGGCTGCCCGCCGACGCTGAACCGCCCCTCAGCAAGATCATTATCGAGAAAGAGCTGACGCAAGTACTGCGAGTGCATACGAAATGGCATCCGCGTCGTGTCCGCATTCCAAGCCATTAAGTCAAATACAGGTTGCCGTTCCCCCATCAAGTAGTCGCGAATGATGCGCGACCAGATTAAGTCGCTCGAGCGCAGCATCTGAAACGCGCCCGCCATATGGCCAGCGTCCAAATAGCCCTGCTCCCACATCATATCTTCGAGAAAGGCGACTTGAGACTCGCTCGTGAAGAGCGTCAGCTCACCGGCTTCGCTGAAGTCGGTCTGGGCCGCGAAAAGCGAAAACGTCTTCAGCCGATCGTCTTCGTCCCGGGCCATTGCGGCCGCAGCCATCGACAGCAGTGTTCCGCCAAGGCAGTATCCTGCACCATGGATTTTCTGGGCCGGTGCGATGCGTTGAATGACATCGAGCGCATCGGCGATGCCGAGATTAATATAGTCCTCGAACCCTAAATCTCTGTCTTCTGCACCGGGATTCTTCCAAGACACCATAAAGACAGTGAACCCCTGATCACGCAAATAGCGCACGAGCGAGTTCTGAGGCGACAAGTCGAGAATGTAGTATTTCATGATCCAAGCCGGCACGAATAGCATGGGCTCGGGTCGGACTTGGCGTGTCGTTGGTTCGTACTGTATGAGTTCGACAAGGCGATTGCGATAGATGACTTTTCCAGGTGTCGTCGCCAGATCCCTGCCGATTTTGAAGGCATCCATGCCAGACGGCTTACGGCCGTCGAGCGCGTCGCCCCAATCTTCTAAAAAGTTTTGGAAACCCCGAACCAGATTCTGACCGCCATCGACTTGAGTCCGGCTTTGAATTTCTGGATTGGTCGCCAAAAAATTTGACGGCGCGACCATATCCAGTAGCTGGCGAAACACGAACTCCGTAACGCGTGCATGATGTTCGGACACACCCCGGACGCCCGTTGTCGCAGTGTGCCACCAATGCTGATTGAGCAGGAATGCTTGATGTACAACATTGAATGGAAAGGTCTGCCACGCCTGGCGTGAAAATCGCTTGTCATTTGGCAAAGGCGCGATGCATGGCAGCGCACCGGGCGGATCATGGCATGCACACTGAGCGGCATAGGTAAGTAGCTTGTTTGAATTGCCGAGGGCCTCATTCCAGAGTTGCAGCTGCTTGCCAGGCGAACCCCACAAATGGATAAGCCAATCAAAATAGGCCTCCGAAAGCCCTATCGGCGAAACACCGAGCGTGAAGCGCGACATCCAATAGTGCAGTGCGCGATCGAGGCTCTCCCCGAGTTGGTGAGAACCCCTTGGGTCAGCAGCCGGCGCCGTTGACGTGCATGCGCCAACCTTCGAAACGTCAATCTCGCGGCACTGACGGGAGGAGCGCCGTTGACCTCTTGAGTGTATGCTAGTCGGTGCCGACTGATTACTTTTGTCGATCGTCGGCTCAAAGCCCTCAAGCTGCTGCGCGGACTCACCCATCCAAACTCTCCTCGCCTTGACGTATGGAGTGATTTTCGCGCCACGCCGCAGCTCGGCCTTGCGCTAGATCAAAATTAAGGTGAGTTTGCCGCTGCCGCAGGTCGGCGCCCGCCTTCGCTTAGCGAGCGTGACAGCCAGCCGATTTCAAATTCTCAATCCAATACTCCGCTTTTGCGCTCGTCATACCAGCAACGCTCCCGATCAGGGTCGAGCGAGCAGGAAACAGGCACGCTATTCTGAAATTCATCTTGAGTTCGAAGGATCGGAAACGCCAACTGCGCCACGTCAACGCAGCGAACTTCATGCCCGGAGCTTGACGCACCACTGGCGTAGCTTTTGGCGAGCGCGTGACACAAGTAGCCACCGGCCGGATCCGGGTGTCCTTAAATAATAAGGATACGCCTGCCCATCTCTTTCGCCTCGACGATCCCGACAGACGTCGATGATACTGACTCTATAGCCGGTCGAGAGCCGCGCTAAGCTTGGCGCGAACGGTTTTGGCGAGGGTCGTCAACTCTGGATTTCCGATGTGAACCATCGTGTCGACCGGATCGACAGCCGCAACCTCTGTTTCACCATTGCCAAGGTCGTGAACGACGACATTACAAGGTAACATCGTGCCAACCTTAGCCTCGGCCTTGAGGGCCTGGTACGCCAGCGGTGGATTGCACGCGCCGAGAATTCGATAGGGCCTCCAGTCGACGTCCAGTTTTTCTTTCAGCGTCTGCTTGATATCAATTTCCGTCAGAATGCCGAAGCCTTCTGCAGCAAGAGCGTCCTTGGTCTTTGCGACGGCCGCATCAAAGGGAAGAGACAGCGCCTTTGCCATGTAGAAGCTCATACGTCACACTCCTCTGATGTCCTGCTTGCGCCGGAGATATTCTTCCCGGTCGATCTCGCCTTTGGCGTAGCGCTCGTCAAGAAGCTCGCCCGCTCCGCGCCTGGGCCGGTCGCTACCACGATCCAAAGGGTAATTCTGAAACAGCAGCACGATGCCCGCGACAACAGCTATGAAAACGATAAGCGGAACGAACATTGGCCAAGGTCCTGACCAAGTCATCCAATCGTGCATGTGCCAGCCATATGGCATGGATTGAGCGCCGGCAGCATGCACAGCCAACGGAAATTGGAGTGCAAATATCTGAATGGTCTCCATTGCCTCACCAACAAATCGGCACACCAATTAAGTACCGGCAGCCGCTACACTAGCCGTCATCCGCCAAACGGCCTTGACGCTGATCAACCGCACAGTCTTAATCTAGTGCAATGCATGTCTCGGCTTGAACCCGCTTTTGAGTTGCGAGCACGGCCTCTCGTTCAGCGATGTAGCCGCGCGTCAAAGGAACCGCATCCAGGCGTTTCGCCAGCTGGATCTGAAACACCATCAAATTTCCGTGGCGAAAGCCAGCCTCGCAGGCCGCGAAATAGAATTCCCACATCCGGCAGAATTCTTCACCGAAATAGATAACCGCCTCACCCCGCCGTTCCATAAAGGCATTGCGCCACGAGGCCAGCGTATCAGCATAGTGCAGCCGCAAGATCTCGATGTCTGTCACGAGCAGCCCAGACTTCTCGATTGCAGGCAGGACTTCCGACAGTGCGGGAACGTAGCTGCCAGGGAAGATGTATTTTTCGATCCATGGATTCGTCGCGCTCGCTCCGTCAAACCGGCCAACCGAATGAAGAACCATGACGCCGTCGTCGGCAAGGAGCCG
>JANMOL010000066.1:0-3823 GCA_031369245.1 Hyphomicrobium sp.
CAGCCAGAGAGCGTCAGCGACTGGATCGAGCAGTTTGAACGTGCCGGGGTGATCAACGCGAAACCAACACCGGGCGCATAAGATGCGCCGGTCGAAAATGTCGACCGGCGCTCTGCGACTTCAATCCTCCGCTGGCACGGGATGCGCTTGCAATCCCGCGGGCCGAAAATTCAGATCCTGATAGTCAAAGCTGAAATCCGCCAACGGTGAAACCGGCCGCATCGCGATGCGATCAACTTTGCCTTCGGCATCAAGCGCGAACGTCACGTAAACGGGCTCAATCAAGCGATCGCGCCAGCTGACCCGGAATGTATCGTACTGCCAGTGCGTCAGCTCGCCGGTCATGCCTGGGGTTTGCGTGAAGTTCATCGTGAGCTTGCCATTAGCGTCGCGCGTGATGGTCATGGGCCCATACCAAGCGTCCTCATAAGCGCCAGCGTAGCGTTCAAGCGGCAGAGACGGTTGCGACTGGGCCGCAACTGTTGCGTTCTGCTGGGACAGCATCGTCACAGCGCGCGCATCGCGTTCCCGCACGAAAGTCTGCCATGCCGTGCCCCAATCGTAATACGGCCGACCGAGATAGTGATCGAGCAACTCGTAAGCGAGCCCTAGAGCCGCCTCACCATCCTCACTGTTGATCGCAATTGAGAAGCCAACGTTGCGCTCAGGAATGAGGATAAGAACTGACTGCGCGCCAAAGACGGCGCCTGTGTGCATGACGAGTCTATGGCCTTGATAATCTCGCTCCATCCAACCCAGCGCGTAGCTATTAAATTGCGGCGTAGACGCCGCGACGGGCTCCGGCGCTTGGCCGAACGGCACGTGAATTTGGGGCCGCCACATCTCACGCGATTGTTCTTCACTGAATAGACGCCCGCCTTCTGGCGTTGCACCGCGCGCTAACTGAATGGCGATCCAGTGCGCCAGATCGTTTGCACTCGCTGCGACACCACCGGCTGGAGCAGCATTTGCGCCGAGCTCGGGATCGAACTCCGCGCGTCCACTGTCATCCATCAATTCTTGCGTGCCCATTCCCGTCATCGGCCCATCGCGGCGGCCGTGCGGCCAAGCACGGTTCCGCGTTCGGCGCCGCTCGACGCGATCAGAGGTCGCGGTACGCATGCCCGCAGGCACGAGAACGTCTTCACGCATGAAGCGCTCCCACGTCTTGCCGCTGACCTCTTCGATCAGCTGCCCTGCGACGGCGTAAAGAACGTTGTCGTAAGCGTAGCCACTCCGGAAGCTCGTCGCAGGCGGAATATGACGCAGCGCACGCACCGTATCTTCACGCGAGCGCGTTGAGCGCGGCACGAACATAAGATCGCCAGCCCCGAGGCCAAGACCGCTGCGATGCACGAGCAAATCGCGCACGGTCATCTCACGCGTCACGTAGGGGTCGTACATCTGGAAGTACGGGATGTGATCCGTGACCGGATCATCCCAGGCGATCTCACCCCGATCAACAAGCACCGCGAGCGCCGCCGTAGTAAACGCTTTGCCGACCGACCCAAGTTGAAAGATCGTGTCAGCGTCCACGCGCTCATTCGTGCCGAGGCGTCGCACACCGAAGCCGCGCGCAAACGTGGTCTCGCCATTCTCAACGATCGTGACCGACATGCCCGGCACGCCAACCTGACTGCGGATCTCCTCGACACGCTGCTCAAAATTGGCCGGCGGCTCGGCCCACGTGGCGCTGGAGATGCAGAACGCCAAAGCTGCGAGCGCGCTCGTTGTGAAAAGCCGGCTCATGGTGTCTCCCCTAACGTTTGTTGCGCGGACGGATTTCGGCTGAGTTGCCAGAGGCCGATGGTCAGGATCGGCGCTATGAATAGAACGAGAATGGTCAGCGAGAGCACGCGGTAACCCTGCGCGATCAGGGTCACGAGACCGAGCGCGTCGGCCAAGAAGACCGCGAAGAGCAGAATGACCGATGCGATGGCGAGGCGCGCGAGCGCTGAAAGCTCTTTGCCTCTGCGGGCCTTGTAAGCGCCAGCAATGCGCTCATTCAACGCGTGAACGCTGCCAGCGCCACTCTCAAGCAGCGCCGAGAAAATCATCAGCTGAAAGATGATGTGAAACGCCGGCATGTTGAGTTGGCGCAGCAAATAGTCGGACGGCAGCGTCTCCTGTCCAATCGCCGGATAGAACGCGATCATGCATATGAAGAAAACAAGTGCCGGCCAAATCGCGAGCGGGCCCGACAGTAGCCCGGCGATCACTGCATCCTTGCGGCTGGTGATGTGACGGATCACGGGCAGGATCACCACGGCGCCAATGACGTTATAGCCCGCGTACGTCAGGCCATCGAGCCACCAATCGCCCATCGGAGTAGGCTCGGCAAAATTCCCAGCGGCGCGGCCACCGAACGCTGACAATGCCAGCACCGCGAAGATCGCGTACACGGCGTAGAGAAAGATCGTCACCCATTTGAACAGGCGCTCCACCGCCTTGTTGCCAAACGCGACGATGACCGCGATCGAAACAACAAGCGCAAGCGCTCCGACTAGTGTCGGCAACCCAAACAATGCCTCACCGATCGCGCCAGCAGCTGCGCCGAACACGGCGAGGATGAGCACGATGAAGAGCAGATAGGCGACCTCAAACAGCATCCAGCCAGGGCCGAGCAATTGTTTGAAGAAGCTGCGATAGTCGAAACTCTGCGTCGCTTGCGCCAGTGCGAACGTGAGCGCGCAGATCAAGCTCCACACCACCATCGCCAGCAGGATCGCCAACGCGCCCCCGGATGGGCCATGCGGGAGAAAGAATTCCGCGAGTTCTCGCCCCGTCGCGTAGCCGCCGCCGATGACGACAGCTTTGAACGCAAAGCCCGGCAGCAAATAGCGCTGGAACCAACTCGCCTGCTCCTGCGCCACGGGCCGCCTCCTAGTTTGTCGCGGACACGCCGGTTCGCGCGCGTCCCATCAAGAAGAGGATCACCGCAGCCAGCAACGCTGTGCCGACACCGATTGCGAAGAAAATCTCGGTCGGGATGGTGAGCCAGAGCGTGCCGATGAAGCCGGCGGCGAGGCTGCCGATGAATTTGGCGATATACCAAGCGCCCATCATCATGCTGGCGATTTGCACGGGCGAAAGCGTGGCGAACAATGACAGGCCAATCGGCAACACCAATAGCTCGCCAAGCGTGAGCACGACGTAATAGCCCATGACCCACAACGCGCTGACCTGCTGGCCGCCATTTGCGTTATAGACAAGCGCCGCGACTACCATCACCAGCGAAGCAAGCGCCGCCAAGACGCACCCGAGCGCCATACGGTGGAACAGATTCGGTTCGTGCCCTGCTTCTTTGCGCTTGCGCCAGTAAATCATCAGAAACGGCGTTACGACGATAATCAAGAACGGGTTCAGCGCCCAGAACCAAGAGACAGGCACATCCCAGTCGCCGATCGAGCGCGCAGTGCGCTCCGCGATCCAGAGCATTATGGTGTTGCCGCTCTGCTCATAAGCGATACGGAAAAGCACAACGACAGCGACAACACCTAGCAGAGTGACGAGAGCGCTGCGTTCGGTTTCGCTCAGCGCCTTGCGTTGAGCTTGCTCAGCGGTCGGGCGCGGCATCTCAGGCGGGATGTAACGGCGAAAGCCAAGATAAACGACAAGGCCAACCGCCATGCCGACGCCGGCGGCCGCAAAGCCCCAATGCCAGCCATAGGTCTGCGCGAGCCAGCCGCAGAGCAACAACGCAACGAGCGCACCAAGATTGATGCCCATGTAGTAGGCGCTGAACGCCTGATCACGGCGCGCATCGCCGTCCCGATAAAGCTCGGCCACTTGTACTGCAAGCGGCGGCAAGAAAAGGCCGTTG
>JANMOL010000076.1:0-3506 GCA_031369245.1 Hyphomicrobium sp.
GTCGAGCGCGCGTTTGATTGTGGCTTCGGTCTCGGCATCAAGGGCGCTGGTTGCTTCATCCAGAATGAGGATGGGTGCGTCTTTCAAAATCGCCCGCGCGATCGCGATGCGCTGGCGTTCGCCGCCTGACAGCGAAGCCCCGCGCTCGCCAATCATGCAGTCATAGCCGCCCGGCTTTTGCGAAATGAACGCATGCGCCTCGGCCAGACGCGCGGCCCGCTCGACCTCGGCGCTGGTCGCGCCGGCTTTGCCAATGCGGATGTTGTCGCCGATCGAGCGGTTGAACAGCCCGGCGTCTTGGAACACCACCGCGATGGCCTGGCGCAGCGACAGCAAGGTGGCATCTTCGATATCGCGGCCGTCGATCAGGATGCGTCCGCGTTCGGGCGTGCGGAAGCGCTGGAGCAGCGCAATCGTGGTCGATTTGCCGGATCCGGTCGGGCCGACAATGGCAATCGTTTCGCCGGCTTTGGCTGTGAACGACATCTCGCTGACGCCTGCCGGGCCTTTGTCATATTGAAACGTGACATTTTCGTAGACCACGTTGCCCGTGACCGGCGGCAATGGCCTTGCGCTCGGTTTTTCAGCCGTTGCGACGGTTTCATCCATCAGCGCAAACAGCGACCGCAAGGCTGGCCCCTGCTGGTGAATGCGCACAACGAAGCCGGACAGCTGGTCGAGTTTGCCAATCAGCAGCGTTGCGAACGCGACGAAGCTGACAACCTCGCCGACCGTCAGTTCGCCGCGCTGGACCAGTACCGCACCGATCACCAGAACGGTGACCATTGTCAGCGTTGCGGCGGCGCGTTGCAGGACGGCGAGCACGCCCCACCACGTCAGAACAGGAAACTGTGCCGCCAGCAGATCGTGCAGAATGGCGCGCATTGCGGTGCCTTCAGCCTGTAGGCGGGTATAGCTCTGCACCACGCTGACATTGCCAACCACATCAACGACACGGCTCGACAAGACCGCCTCGTGGGTTTCAACGGCGGCTTGTCCCGTTGATGTCTTGCGCATCACGATGACATTCATCACCGTGTAGAGCGCGGCGAGGCTCAGCAAAACCGCCGCCATTCGGGCATCCATATGGATCGCCGCCGGGATCAACAGCAAAATGCCGAAGAAAGCCGTCAACTGATCGCGCATGGCGCCGAGCCACAGCCAGAACAGGCTGCTGGTGCCAGACAACAGCGTGCGGATGACCGTGCCGGAGCCGCGCGCCGCATGGTAGCCCTGAGGCAGCGCGATGGCGCGCTCGAACACGCCGGTCAGGCAGTCGGCCTTCTGGCGATGGGCAAGGCGGTCAGCGAAGACCGCCACCACCGCACCGGCCACAATGCTAAACAGCCCGAGGCCAGCCCACAGCCCGATCAGCGAGAAGGCGTCACCGCCTTTGGTCAACGCGTCGACGATGCGGCCGAACAGGATCGGCTCTGCCAGTTGAATGGCTGCGATCACAACGCCCGCCAGCGCCAGCGTGAGCGCGAGAGCTTTTTCCGGCGCGAGCAGGCCGAGCGCACGTTTGTAAATCTGCAGCAGCGTCATCGGTTCGGGTGTCATCGCCTACGGCCGCCCCTGTGCACGCAGTTGTTTCAGCGCCCCGCGCAGCGGTTGAAAGGTCATGGTCACGGTATGCCGCCCCGGTGGCACGGCAACAGCGCGGAACAGCGCGTTGGCCCGCAGCAGCGGCACCTCAGCGCCGTCGATGTGAGCAAACCACCACGGTTGCCAGATGTCATTCAGCACGACCCAGCCGCCGTCCGGACTGTCGGCCTCGATCCTGATCTGTGTGTTGTGATAGCCAGTGAGCCGTGCTTGCCCCGGACGGCGCGGACCGTCAGCCGCGCTTGTGTCGAGCAGCACCGTCGTTTTCAGATCCGCTTCAGGCCAAACGCCGGTCGCGATCAACTGATCGAAATCCGCTGAGCGGGCCGAGGTGGCAAACAGCACGCGCGGGAGCGCTGCGGTATTCTCGTAGACAAAGCCATCGTCCGTTTTGGCGACCAGCGGCAGCTCGCCGGGTTTCAGGCTCTTATCAATCTGTTCGATGGGGACACTGGTCGCGATGAAACGCAGTCCGAGCAGGTTAGCAAGCGGCGAACGATAGGACGGAAACAGCGGCGAAAAGACTTTTTGGTCCGGCAAGCCGGAATGATCGCCCGCGCCGGTGGCGCGCGTGTACATGCCAAGCCGCAACGGATTATATCCCAGCGTATTTTCCAGGTCATGCGTCAGGCTGGCATTCGGCCAATGAAAGCCGAACCCGACCAGTTCCACGCGATCACGCCGCGCGTCGCTGCGGCCAGCGGCGGTCCGGGCCTTGAGCAGTGCGATGGTCTCGTTGGTCGTATCAGGCTCGAGCACGGCATAGTGTTCGGGCGGCAACGCAGTCGAGCCGTTGGGCCTGTTCGAAACGGCCAGATCGCTTGCGAGGAAGGCCGCAATAGCGCTGAGCACAACGAGCGGGCTGGCATCGAGCCTCCGCCTGAGTGCGATCAGCAACCCCATTGATGCGATCAGCAGCCCTGCCGGCAGGACGATTGCGGGCCATGCGGACGCCAGCTGGCCAAAGTGTATTGCGCACGCGATCATCGCCGCAAAGCTTGCAGCCAAGAGCCCGCCCAGCGATGTCAGCTGACGGCGTGATAGAGATGGCGCGTCCGGGCTCAGCCATGCGTTCAAAGCGAAACCCGCCAGCACACTGGCCAAAAACCCTATCAGAAAGACCGCATCCGCCGGACGCCGGTAGAGATCGACGCCAGGGATCACGGCGTGCATGAGCTTGAAGACGGGCGTGTACCATCCGAGCGCGTAGAAAACCGCCACACCAAGCGCGATGGCGAATACTTTGGCTTCGCGCCGCCACAAGACGCCGGTCACAGCGCCACCCGCGAGCAGCAACGCCGGTAAGGCGCCAAGGTAGAGCTGTCCCATGTTCTGAGCGATGTAGAGCCCGGTATCGTTCCACACAAAACTCGGCGGTCCCCAATAAGCGCCCATGTGGCCGGACGCGCCAAAGACATCTGGCGCGAGTGCGGTCAGCAGCAGGGCGGGGTGCAGCGAGCCGCGGCCGGCGCCTTCAAAGTCGATCGACGGGCGGTTCGATTGGGCTGCGATCAGCGACGTCAGGAGCACAGGAACGGCGATCACGAGCAACCCTGTGAGTGCAGCGGCTGCCAGGGGAGCGATGGCACGCTGGAGCATGGCGAGCCGATCAGCCGCCTGCCAGCAGCTGGCCGCGACATAGGCAATCAAAAAATAAACCGACAGCAGCGCGACTTGATCGCGGCCCAAAACAAGACAGCCTGCGGCGAGGCCGGCTGCCACGCCATAGCCCACACTCGAACGCTGCAATGCGCGATCGAGACACAAGAGCGTCATCGGCAGGTATGCCAGGCTCATGACCTGGCCGACATGCTGGATGCGCCATGCCATGGCCGCGCCGAATGCAAAGCTGAGCGCTGATAGAAGCGCGGCGGCCGAATGCCAGCCCTTGTCAATCAGCC
>JANMOL010000098.1:0-5023 GCA_031369245.1 Hyphomicrobium sp.
GACCTTCTCGATCGGCTTCGACCACATCGATCTCGAGGCCTGCAAAGCCCGCGGCATCAAGGTCGGCAACGCCCCCCACGGCGTCACGGTCGCGACCGCTGAAATTGCCATGCTGCTGATGCTGGGTTCAGCCCGCCGCGCTGGCGAGGGCGAAAAGATGATCCGCACCCGCTCTTGGCCGGGTTGGCAGCCGCTGCAACTTGTCGGGCAGCGCCTCGATAACAAGGTTCTCGGCATCTACGGCTTCGGCAAAATAGGCCAGGCACTGGCTCAGCGTGCCCGCGGCTTCGACATGCAGATCCACTACTATGACCTCTACCGTGCCAAGCCCGAGGTCGAAGCAAAGTACAACGCCACCTATCACGACAGCCTCGACAGCCTGTTGAAGGTCTCGCAGTTCTTCTCAATCAACGCGCCGTCGACGCCTGAAACACGCGGCTTCTTCAATAAGGCAACGATCGAAAAGCTGCCGCACGGCGCCATCGTCGTGAACACCGCGCGCGGCGATCTGGTCAACGATGAGGATATGATCGCGGCCTTGAAGTCGGGCCGTCTGGGCTACGCTGGCCTCGATGTCTTCTCAGGCGAGCCCAAGATCAACGAAGGCTACTACGACCTGCCCAACACGTTTTTGTTCCCGCACTTAGGATCAGCGGCCATCGAAGCCCGCAACCAGATGGGCTATGAAGCGCTCGACAACATCGATGCGTTCTTTGCCGGCAAAGACATGCCGTTCAAGCTGGCCTAGCGGGCCCGGAAAGCCGTAAAGGGAACCCCAACATCACAAGGCCGGTGCGCAATCACCGGCCTTTTTGTTTTGCCCGAATGTCGCGCTGCTGCCCTTTCCTTCTCCCTTGGGGAGAAGGTGGCGCGCCCGGCGCGGCAGCGCTGATATCAGCGCGCCGGATGAGGGGCTTTTGTCCGCAGCCTTGATGCCGCCCGCCCATCACCTGCCCTTCGGGCATCCTCTCCCCAAGGGAGCGGAACATTCCTCAGTATTTACGCTCAATAATCGCCAGCCAAAGCCAATAAAAAAAGGCGGCAAAGCTGCATTGAGCTCTTCCGCCTTCAGTTCCGACCATACGAAAAAACTACCACACCAGCGTCACGCTGGCCAGCAATTCCTATGGTTACCGGTTGAACGAACGTTCGTACTTCTTGCAAAATCCGCGTTGCAAAATCCGCGCGACGCGCGTGATCCCGAACATCGTCGAGGCGCGAACACGAAGCGCTGACTATTCGTAGTAGGCGTAATGCTTCCGCGCCGTCTCAAGCACGTGCCATGTGCCCGTAAAACCCGCCGGGCAAACGAAGGCATCGCCCGCGCGGAATGTCTGCTCAGAGCCATCGTCACCGGCAACAACCATCACGCCGGCCAGCAGATGCACGAACTCGCTTTCCGAAAAAACCACCCGCCACTTGCCGGGTTTGCATTCCCAGATGCCGCTGTGAAAACGGCCATCGGCGCTCGAAAACAAATTGGTAAGCGACTGTGCCGGGTCGCCTTCGAGAATACGCTCGGCTTCGGGGCGATAATGCTGAGGCTCTGGGCCCGCATCTTGAAAACTGATGACGCGGGGGATTGCGATTGTCTGCATGGTTTGGATCAATTCAAATGAAAGGTAACGCCCGCGCGGACCACGGTGTCGCTCGGATCAAATTCTTGCAGCGCGTTGGCAGCGCCCGAGATCGAAATCTTGTCAGAACCATAGTCGTAACGCAACGCTTCAAGCCGCAGCGATAAGTTCGGCAAGACGTAGCTTTCCGCGCCGACGCCATAGACGACACCGGTAAAGCTATGGCTGCCGCTGAACGATCCGCCGGCGGCCGTTTTTTCGCTGAGCGTCGTTTCCGTCCACGCATATCCGGCCGTCGCATACAGCAGGGCTGGACCAACCGGCAGGCCGACGCGGCCGCGGATGGTGCCGCTCCAGTCGGTCTCAAACGATCCCGTGCCACCCCCCGCCGTCGAATAGCCAAAGCTCGAGCCGTCGAGGTTGGCATCGGCTTCGACGCCCACCAGGAACCCGCCGAGCCCGAGATTGTAGCCGATGTGACCGCCACCCGTGGCGTTGGTCGCCGACAGTTCGGAGAAGCTGGTATCGAGGTCAGCCCATTTGGCGCCACCGTGGAAGCCGGCGTAAACGCCGGTCCAAATGGGCGCCAGCATATCGGCGCGCGCGCCAGGGGTTTTGAGGGCCGTGAAAGGCACAATCGCGAGTGCGACGGCCATGCTAGTGCGGATCAGGCCATTGCGGATCAGGGCAGCGCGGCCCAGGGCAACGCAAGTCGTGCGCGCACGCAGTCGTGTCATCGGGATCGTCCCTCGTCAAACGCAAATACACCAGGAGCTGCGGCAAGGGTTGTCGCGCGGCCCCGTGTTCGCAACATGGTTGAGAAAGGATAAATTTGCGTTAACGCGATGTTAGGATTTAGGCAGTGCGCTCGTCACGCCGCTCGCATCATCCACTTCGCCACCCGCAGCAGGTCGCCGTCACGATGGCGGGCACCGGCGAGTTGTACGCCGAGCGGCATGCCGTCCAATTCCAGCAGCGGCAACGAAATGCAGGGCATACCAAGGTACGTCCACAGCGCGTTGAACATCGGGCTTCCCGTTGCGCCCAGTCCCTTCAGGGCTATGCCGGGCGCGGCTGGCGTCAGGATCGCGTCGTAGCCGGCAAGCAGCGGCAGCAACGCTTCATAGAGCGGATCAGCATCGGCACGCGCGGCGGCATAGTCGGCTGCCGAGAATGTTCGGCCTTCGGCAATCACCTCTTTCAACTTTGCCGACACCCGGTCGGGGTTTGCGTCGGCAATCGGCCCGTAGTTTCGGGCAATGTCGGAAAACTGCACGATTTGCTGCAAACGCAGACTGCCATCGAAGTCGGTGGGCAGCAGTAGTTCTACAATTTCGGCCCGCGCTCCAAAGCTGCCAGCGAAATCTTCGATAGCGCGCTGGGCGCTCGCCTCGGCGTTCGGCCAAGCTGGCGATTTCACAAATGCAAATCGCGGTGCGCGCGCCAAAGCGGTCGCCATGCCGGGCATCAGGGACACGGCAGTCCCGCGTTTCATATCGCCGTCGCTCGCGTCAAATTCTGAGATCGCGTCGATCATCAGCGCGATGTCGTCAACCGAGCGGGCGTATCCGCCGATCGTGTCGAGCGGCGCGGATTGCGCCAGCACACCGCTCCGCGACACCGCCCCGAACGTCGGCTTGAAGCCGATCACGCCGCAATAGGATGCGGGCCGGATGATCGATCCTGCCGTCTGCGTACCAAGCGCCAGCGGCACCTGGAAGTCCGCCACCGCCGCGGCCGATCCCGACGACGAGCCGCCCGGCGTATGCGCTGGGTTCTTTGGGTTCTTGGTTTTTCCAGGACCGAAGAACGCCAGTTCCGTGGTGACGGTTTTGCCAAGAAGTATGGCGCCAGCGGCTTTGAGCTGCCGGACCACGCTCGCATCGGCGGCAGGACGCCGGCCAGCAAAAATCGGTGTTCCGTTCTCGGTCGGATAGTCCACGGTATCGATGATGTCTTTGACGCCAACAGGGATGCCAGCCAGCGGGCCCATCGCTGCGCCGCGCGCGCGCGCCGCGTCGCTGGCGCGGGCCTCCGCCATCACCCGTTCAGGGTCTAAATGCGCCCATGCCAGCACCTCCGAGTCGCGGCTGGCAATGCGCATTAGGCAAGCGGCCGCTAGACGTTCAGCTGTGAGCGTCCCACGGGCCAAGAGCGCGGCCGCCTCGGTCGCAGTCAATCCGGCACTGTCCGTCTCGGGCATCGTGGTTCCCCCATTCAGCAGCCATGGCCACGGCTGGCCCCGCACGCACTCGCCAAGCACGCACCCGCCAAGCTCTCACCGGTCTAGCACCTGCATGGCTCCAAAGCCGTCCACCGGTGATGCGATAGCCATCAAAGCGTTGCAAGCCAGGACCGTTCATCCCCGAGCGATCTGCCGCCTTGACCGGGCCCTCAGGACCTCAATAAATACGCAGATCCGCAGAAATTCCGCCGCATCTCGCAGCCGTATCGCGCAGCAATGGGCCGAGAGACCGATTGTGCAGCGCGCGCTGTCAGTTTAGGACACAAGTCAAAGTTCAGGGCCAAAGTTTCAGGACTGTCACGAAAGGACGATTATGTCGAAAGAGCCTCGCCGCGCTGGCCGCCATTTCCTGCAAATTCCAGGACCCACGCCGATCCCGGAGCGCATTTTGGCCGCCATGTCGCGCCAGATCCTCGATCATCGCGGCCTGGAGTTCCAGACCCTCGGCAAACGCGTGCTCGGCGGCATCAAGGGCCTGTTCAAGACCCAGGGGCACGTCGTCATTTATCCAGCATCTGGCACGGGGGCCTGGGAAGCCGGCCTCGCCAACACGCTGTCACCGGGCGACAAAGTCCTGATGTGTGAAACCGGTCAGTTCGCCGTGCTGTGGGCGGCGATGGCCAAAAAACTTGGCCTCGAAGCCGAAGTGATCGCCACCGATTGGCGCATCGCAGCCGACGCCAACCTGATCGAGCAGTGTCTGCGCCAGGATAAGGCGCACGACATCAAAGCCGTCTGCGTCGTGCACAATGAAACCTCGACGGGCTGCCGTACGCGCGTCGATGACGTGCGCAAGGCGATGGACGCTGCCCGTCATCCCGCCCTGCTGATGGTCGATACCATTTCGTCGCTGGCGTGCTCGGATTTGCGTCACGACGAATGGGGCATCGACGTCACAGTCGCCGGCTCGCAAAAAGGCATGATGCTGCCGCCGGGTCTGTCGTTCACCGCGATCAGCGCCAAGGCCATCGAAGCCACCAAGACGGCCAAGCTCACGCGCTCATATTTCTCGTGGGACGATATGCTGGCGAACAACGCCAACGGTTTCTTCCCCTACACGCCGGCAACAGGCCTGCTCTATGGCCTCGCCGAAGCTATCGACATGATCAACGAGGAAGGTCTGGAAAACGTCTTCACGCGCCACGAACGCTTGGCAGAAGCCACGCGCCGCGCCGTCAAAGGCTGGGGTCTCGAAATCCAG
>JANMOL010000132.1:0-4924 GCA_031369245.1 Hyphomicrobium sp.
ACCGAGCGGCGCGCCATGTCGGCGGAACGTGAGACCTCGGACCGGCTAATCGCGGCCCACCTCGCCGATCGGGTCGGTGCGACGTTTGAAGCCCGTATCGCTGGCGTCACCCGGGTCGGTCTGTTCGTGCGCCTGAAAGACACCGGTGCGGACGGCTACATCCCGATTTCAAGCCTCGGCAACGACTACTTCCAGCACATCGAGGCGGCGCACGCGCTGGTCGGTTCGCGCTCGGGCGAGGGCTACCGTCTGGGCGACATTGTTGAAGTCAAACTGCTCGAAGTCATTCCGTCGGCCGGGGCGTTGCGCTTTGAAATGCTGACACCCGGCAAGAAAGGTCATTTCGGCGCCTTCAAAGCCTGTGCTGGACGGCTGCCACGCAATCGGCCGCCGCGTGGCGCGGGCCCGGGCACTAGTTCGCGATCTGGCCCGCGATCTGGCCCGCAATCTGGTAAAGGCGGATTGAGGCGCGGGCGATAATGCCGCGCGGCGCACGCAGAGCTTGACCAGAGCGCAGACAGTCATCACCCTTGCCCCAACTCCAGCGAGGGATCCCGCCATGCCGGTCAGCACCACCGCCGAAGCACCCCGCCCCACGTGGCAGGCCATCAAGCACGGTTGGGCACAGCGCTGCCCGGCTTGCGGCGATGGCGCGCTTTATAAAAGCTATTTGAAGGTCAACGATCAGTGTCCGTCATGCGCCGCGGAGCTGCATCATCACCGGGCCGACGACGCGCCGCCCTATTTCGTGATGATCATCACCGCGCATGTCGTTGTCGGCGGTATACTGGCGCTTGAAAAAGCCTATGCACCGGAGACCTGGATCCAGCTGGCCATCTGGATGCCAACCCTCGTGCTGTTGAGCCTGTGGCTGCTGCCGCGCGTCAAGGGCGCGCTCATTGGCTACCAGTGGGCCCTGCGCATGCATGGTTTTGGCGACACTGCCTACGAAGGAGCCGACCTCGCGCCGACTGAGCCCAAGCCGCACTCGTCGTAGCGTGGAGCGCCGTCATCATGGCCGCCTCATCGCCGGATGACGGCTCGGACCTGGCACGCATCCGCGACGCCGCCTGCGTGGTGATTGTCGATGAAGACGGCGGCACACCGCGCCTGCTGCTCGGACGGCGCCACGCCGATCAGGTTTTCTTACCCGGCAAGTGGGTGTTTCCCGGCGGCCGCGTCGATCCCGGCGATCATCACTGCGCAGCCGTTTGGCCAAGCCGCACACCGCAACCGTCGGCAGCACAGGTTCCGCTGGCGTTCGCCTTAGCCGCCATTCGCGAAGTCTTCGAAGAGACCGGGTTGCTGATCGGCCGTGAGCCGTATCCGCTCAGCTCGGTTGCGCCCGCGCAGGACCTGCCGGGTTATCTGCCTGGTTGCTTGCCGAATTCCTGGCCGAGTTCCTGGCCGAATTACTGGCCGAGTTCCTGGCAGACGTTCGCGGCGGCCGGCTACGTTCCTGCTTGCGACCGTCTTACACCGCTGGCCCGAGCGATCACGCCGCCTGGCCGCCCGCGGCGCTACGATACCTGGTTTTTCCTGGCCGACCGCCGCGCCGTGACGCGCGTGCAGGGAGCAGGCGACGGCGAGCTGCTCGATGCTGGATGGTTTACGCTTGCCGAGGTCCGCGCCCTCGACCTGCCAAACATCACCCGCCTGATCGTCGATGATGTCGCAACGCGGCTCGAGCGCGGCAGTGGCCACGAGTGCGGGCCAATCCCCTTCTACTTTCAAGATAATGCCGGTTTTCAGCGCGTTTTGATGGGTGCAACCGATGGCCTGCCCCGGCCTTGACACACCGAGCCTGATGGCTATGGTGCGCGCTCATTCCGAACAATTTGCAAGTTCGAGACTGCGAGACCGATCGCCATGGCAAAGCCCGTTACACAAAAGATCAAGCTGCTGTCGAGTGCAGGCACAGGCTTTTTCTACGTCACCAAGAAGAACCCGCGCACCTCGACCGAGAAGCTGGTGTTCAAGAAATACGATCCCGTCGCGCGCAAGCACGTCGAGTTCAAGGAAACAAAGATCAAGTAAAGCGGTTGTCTGCGGGATTTTTTGAACCCAGACGGCGCTCAGGCCGTAGAATTATTGGGATGCTCTTTTGAAGAGTGTGACCAGGGTCCGAAACAAACTCGGTAGCGGGGTAAATCGTCCGAGACGGTTTCAAAACCCTGGTCTAGACCGGGCGAGGTTCAAAGAGGGCGTTGTCCCTCACCCAGCTTGCAGATCGATCCTATGCAGCCCTACGAGGAGGCCACTCTTCTGGCCGTTTTGGATCGATCAATACCCACTCTACGAGGCACTGCGGCGGGCCCAATAGCGCGGGATCTCGTGGCGAAATCTTGAACCGGTTCCGGTTCTCGACCTCAGAAAATTGCGCTTTGACGAGTTATCCCCGTTCAATATCGGTAATTCGTGCCAGAAGACTTTGGCGTTTGCAAGAACTGCTTTGATTGTGGCCAAATAGGCACGATTCGTTAACCGTGCGGCTCACGGCTCAATTGTTAACATCATTGAATCTCTCAATTTTTTGGTTTGGTTGCGGAGTTGCACGACTCTGCAATCGCAGCGCGTTTGAACCCGACCCCTCCTAAAGAATGAGATAAGTGGGCCTACGTCCTATGGCGCGAACGGCTGTCGTCCGAACACTTTAAGCCGCGTCGGCTGCCACGCGATTGCGGCCCCGGCGCTTGGCGGCATAGAGCGCATTGTCGGCCCGCTTGAACATCGTCTCAGGGGTATCTTCGGCGCGCTCCAGCGTGCTGATGCCAACGCTCGCCGTCACACGGATGGCAAGTTCCGGGTTGACGGGGAAGTTCTCGGCCGCGACGTTGGCGCGTAACCGCTCGCCGACCTGATAGGCCCGCGCGATGTCGGTATCGGGCATGATGATGACGAATTCTTCGCCACCCAGCCGGCACGCCAAATCGATGCCGCGCGTGTTGCGCTTCAAGCGGGTCGAAAACTCGCGCAGGACCGCGTCACCGACATCGTGCCCGTAGGTATCGTTGACCAGTTTGAAGTGGTCGATGTCGGCGACCAGCATCGACAGCGTCCGGCCGCTGCGCAGGGAATCCGTCACCAGCGTTTTGAGATGGCTTTCCATGTAGCGCCGGTTGTGGAGGCCGGTCAGCCCGTCGGTAATCGACATCTCGACGCTCTCGGCCAGACGATGGCGGAGGAAATCCGAATGCCGCTTACGCTTGATCTGGGTCTTGACGCGGGCCAGCAGCTCGTGCCGGTCGATCGGCCTCATCAGGTAGTCGTTGATGCCCATATCAAGGCCGCGCATCAAGCGGGCTTCATCGCCGGGCTCAACCAGAATGATGATCGGCAGATGGCGGGTGCGCTCGAGCGAGCGGACCTGCGAGCACAGCCGCAGGCCGTCGGCGTGTTGCAGCGACAAACTGACGACCAGCAGGTCGAAGTTGTGTTCCGCCAGCTTGATCAGCGCGGCCTGCGGATCGCGCTCGGCAAAGGCATCGTTGGTTTTCGACAAAACTTCCAGCAGGCGGGCCGCCGAGCGCGGATGGTCATCGACCACCAAAACCCGGCCTGAACGGCCCGAAAGCGCCTTGGCAAACGCGCCATCGTCGGGGATGCCCATCTGCTTTCCCGTCGAGGCCCGCATGATCATTTCGTCGTTGAGCATCTTGAGGCGCGCCAAATTCTTGACGCGTGTGACCAGCGCGATGTCATCGACCGGCTTGGTCAGAAAGTCGTCGGCGCCGCTTTCGAGCCCCTGGACCTTGTCGGACGGCTGATCGAGAGCCGTCACCATGACAACGGGAATGTGGTGGGTGTTGACGTCGGCCTTGATGCGGCGGCAGGCCTCGAAGCCGTCCATGCCCGGCATCATGACATCGAGCAGCACGACATCGACCCGTTCGCGCGCCAGCACGTCCAGCGCCTGCTGGCCGCTGTGCGCCGAGATGACCTCGAAATACTCAGCCTGCAGCCGCGCTTCGAGCAGCTTCACATTGGCCAGAATATCATCGACGACGAGAACGCGAGCAGTCATGGGGTGCTTGTCTTACAGGCCAAAGGAACGTCAGGTTTTCGCCTGACCGATGAAGCGGCGGACCGTCTCGAGAAAGGTCATCACCGAGATCGGCTTTGAAATATACGCTTCGCACCCGCCTGAGCGGATCCGCTCCTCGTCGCCTTTCATGGCAAAGGCCGTGACTGCGACAACCGGGATGTGGCGCAGTTCATCGTCGTCCTTGAGCCACTTGGTGACTTCCAGCCCGGAGACTTCCGGCAGCTGGATGTCCATCAGGATCAAGTCCGGCCTATGCTTGCGCGCCAGTTCGAGGGCTTCAAAGCCGTTGCGGGTCTGAATGGTGCGATAGCCGTGCGCCGCGAGCAGGTCGTGGAACAGCTTCATATTAAGTTCGTTGTCCTCGACGATCAGGACGGAACGCGTGGCAACTCGGGGATCTGCCCCCCGGCGCTCGACGGTCGTTCTGGTTTCCTGATAGGTCATCGTGGAGGTCACCCGCACTACTGGGCCGTTGTGCACCGATTCTCGGTGAAAGCCTTACCGCAGTGTGCCGGGGAAGCCGTAACCAACAGTTAAAAGTCGGCGAACTTTTTAGGGCCCGATCCAGCATGGCAAAAATCTCCTCCCGAGCCGGCCAGGTCGAAAACGCCGAGGCTATCGCCCTGCAGGGTCTGACGTTTCTGGCAAGCGAGCCGCAACGCTTGGCGCGCTTCCTGTCGCTGACCGGCATCGAACCGCAGGAACTAAGGTCGTGGACTGAAGCCCCGCGTCTGCAAGCGGCCGTGCTCGAGCACCTCTTGGGGGATGAAAGCCTGCTGTTGGTGTTCGCCGCTGAAACCGCCACGCCGCCCGCCGCAGTCGCCCCGGCGCATGCCGTGCTGGCCGGGCTTGTGTAAAGGCGCGGGATCGGCTGAAGGG
>JANMOL010000146.1:0-6314 GCA_031369245.1 Hyphomicrobium sp.
GCCACATCTCTAAGCTCTCAGCGCGCCTGAGCCCTTGTCGTCGTGGCGGGGTGGAAACAGTATCGGGCAGCGCGCAGGGGCCGGGGATAAGTGTGCGATTTATTTTTTGCGGGCGTGGTTAAGCAGCGGGGATAAGCCGGGCTGAGTGTGGGTGGAACCGCGTGCACTGTGCCGGCGACGCAACATTCTCTCCACTTGCGTTCCCGGCCGGAGGCGGGACGCGACAGCGGCGCGCAGCAGAGCCGGGATCACGTCCTGGCTGGTCAAGCACTCATACAGCAACCGACGTGATCCCGGGTCTTCGCGATCGTGCTAACGCACGCCGCGTCGCCCGGGACTGCAAGGGGTAGGGTTTCACGCTAGCAAAATAGGTTTGCAGCGCCGGTCATAGCAGCCGGATGGATTGGGCGCGGACGATGATTTGCTTTTGGCGGAAGAGGGCTTCGAGGTGGGCGCGATATTTGCCCCACCAGGCTTCATCCAGCGTCGCCAGCATGACTTCGAACACCACCACTTCGTCAGAGCTGGTGGCGCTGAGCTCGTCGCGCCAGCGGCCATCGGCGGGCGCGCGGGTGTAGGCGGTGACGCCGCCGAAGCGCAGGGTCAACTCATGCGCGACGGTTTCGTACAGATCCTTGCCGAAGGCATGACCGTCGTTGTCGGCAAGCGGCAAGAGAATTTGCACGAGTTGCATAGCGCCGTCCCTTGGAAACCGCGAAAGCGTTGGATGTCTCGCCGCCAGATGGTAGCGGATTCGGTCAACGGCAGCGCGCGAACATGGTGGTGTGATAGCGCAGCGTAACTCACCGCTGGCCCTAGTACCCCCCCCTGGTTCAGCGAAGTATCGTCCGAATCATCGCAATGCATCATGGATGGGGACGATGAAAATAAAGAAGTCAGCGACGAAGCTTCAATTGTGGCTTGGAAAGTGGGTGAAGGTCTGGGTGATCCATTCCAAAAGCAGCCATGAAAAATAATGCGAGGGCAAAATAGCGGACTACTCACCCAGCGGCCGCACGACCAGCACGGTGGCGTTGTCTTGGTGGGGTTCGCGCAGGGCTTCGACGGCGCGGATCAGGGCGCGGGCGACAGCGGCGGCGCCGTCGCTGGCATAGCCCTGGATGATGCGGGCGATTTCGCCCTCGTTGAGGGTTGCAAGGCCATCACTGGCCAGCACGACATAGTCGCCGGCTTCGAGTGCCAGCGGCGAAGCCGAGGTATCGACCATGTCGATCTCGTCGCCGGTGACGGCTGAGCGCAGCATGTGGCGGCGCGGATCGCGGCGGGCTTCATCAGCCGTCAGTTTGCCGGCCGCCACCATGCGATCGAGTTCAGGGGCCAGCGAATGATCTTCGTTGAGGACGGCGAGCTCGCCACGGCGAAAGAGGAACAGCGGGCTATCACCAACGCTGACCCACTCGACGCCATTGGGTCCGAATGATGTGCCAATGACCGTCGAGCCCATGCCGGACAGCAACGGGTTGTTTGAGACTTTTTCAGCGATGGCGGCGTTGGCGGCTTCAAGGGCTGCCAGCAGGCGATCCTGCGGTGAGCCGTCGAATTGTGCGGCGGCCACCAGAAATTGTTCGCACACCATCCGGCTTGCGAGCGCGCCGCCGGCATGCCCGCCCATGCCATCGGCGAGCACGGCGAAGACCGCACCGCTGTCTGCTGCCGCCGCCTCATCGACGGTGATAAACGGATCGCCGCCGCCCGGCCAGACGGCAGCGGTATCTTCCTGATAGTCGCGGGCGCCGCGCGTTGCGGCCACGGCATGCTCGTAGGGAATGATCAAATGCAATGTTCTTTCGCGCATCGGCAACGGCTCGCGCCCTGTCGCTGGTTTTTGGCCGGGCATCCGTTGCTCAATCGGCGACGCGCTTTTGGGGGGCACGTCAGGATAAAGAAATCTCGGACCAATCGAAATCCGCCCCGCAGAACGGTACGAACGCGACCTGGGTGCGTCCGAGCGTCATGACGTCCATGGGGCGCAATTCGACCGCACCCGTCGGCCGCTTGTCGTTGACGGACACGACGTTGGTCTTAGCAAGGTTCGGCACGAACAGGAATGACCGGTCGGCGGAATCGTAGCGGATATAGGCCTGGGCCTCGCTGGAAATCGTGTCGTCACCGAAATCGAGCGGCACGCGGTTGGCCTCTGAGCGGCCAATCGTGTTGTTGCCTTCGAACACCGGGCGATAGTTGCCAAGACCCGGGCCGCCAACGACCACGAGGAAGCCGACGACGGGATCCTGGTCGAAGGAGTTGCGCTGGATTGACGGCTTGCCGCGCACCAGCATGGTGCGGTCTGGCATCGTGCGATCTGGTTTCGCGGGTTGTGCTTTGGCGGCCGCCTCGTTGCGCACGACGCGGGTGGTCGGCGGGGTGTCGAATTCGACGTGATGATCGAGGTCTTTGGCGTTGGCGCGCGCGGCGGCGCGGGCGGCGGGCATGGTGCGGGCGAGGCGAGCGGCTTGCTCAGCGCTCGGGCTCGGGCTTGCAGCGGCGGGGCTGACCTGCTGCGGCGCGGATGGCGGCGCGCCGTGTACGGATTGATTGGCCGTAAACTGATTGGTCGCAATCGGCGTTATCCCAGCATGGCTGCCGGGCGATGGCAGCATGACGATTTCGGCCTGGACGGCGCTGGCGGCGCGTTGCGGGCTCGATGGTTTCGCTGGCGCGGTATCGTCACGGCTTGCGGCCATGAGTGCGTCTTTCAGCGATCCCAAGATGCCGCTGGCTTTACTGGCTTTCGCGCCGTGTCCCTTGCTGTTGGCTTTGTTTTCTGGTCCCGCTTCGCCCCGCTCATGCGCCATGATGCCGTTCTCCTTCAGTCTGCTGCGTTAAAAAATGATGATGAACACGTGAAACGCACGAAACGCGCTGTTCGTTGTGGCCCGGTGCGCTGAGCGCATCAGGCAAAGCCTGCCCGAAAGCGCAGCCGGCCCGGGCCGAGTTCGATTACGTCGCCGTCGTGCAGGCGGGCATCGCCGCAGCGCTGGCCGTTGACCGCGATGCCGTTGCCTTCGATGCCCGACAGATCGGTGATGTGCCAATCGCCGAGAATTTCGCGATGGATGGCGGCGTGGTAGCGATGCACGGCGTCGCTCGGGATGCGGATGTCGTTGTCGTCTTCGCGGCCGATGCGCAGCATGTCGCGCAGGATTGCGTAGCTCTTGCCCGGTGCGTCGATGACTTCGATAAACGCCCGGCTTGCCAGATCTTGCGCTTCACCGGTGATTGCGAGATCGTCAGCGAGCGCCTTGCCGCGATAGCGCCGCGTGGCGTTGGGTCCGCGATGGGTGATTTCCCAGACGCGGCTTGCAATGGCAACGCACGGGATGACGAGCAGCAGGCCGAGACCGAGCATCAAGGCGGGGACGGCGCGATAGCCGTTGGCGATGACGTGCGAGACGGCGTTTCCGATGGACTGTGTGGCACTCAAGACAGAGTGCGCATCGAACGCCTGCGTATAGCTTGCACATAGTATGAGACCCAGCGCGACCACGCTGACGCGAGCCCGTGTGCTCCAACCGCTGTACTGCCGCGCCATCATGAGATTCACCCCTCGCGAGCCCAATGCAGTTGGCGCAGAGATGGCGGCGGCAAAAAGGCCGGAAAGAGACACCTTGAGGATTTGTTCATCCCCAGTTCATCGCTCTTTCCCGCGCCACATTCTTGCGCCATTCGAACGAAGCAGAGACAAAGGCCTTCGACGCAACGGCGCGCAGCGCGCCTACGAGCTCGATCGGGGACATGACACATCTGATCGCCCTGCCAGGCGGCACAGAGTTGGCTGGAGACTACAAAATCGATCGCGTCCTTGGCGCGGGCGGTTTTGGTGTCACTTATCTCGCCGAAGAAATGGCGTTGTCGCGCCTGGTCAGCATCAAAGAATATTTTCCGAGCGATTTTGCGGCCCGCACCGATGGCGTAGCGGCGAGCCCGCGCTCACAGGATTGCTCGGGTGACTACCAGTGGGGCCTGGAGCGCTTCATCGAAGAAGCCCAGACGCTGGCGAAGTTCGATCACGCGCACATCGTCAAAGTTTACCGGACATTCCGAGCCAACAACACCGCCTACATGGTGCTGCACTTTGAAGAAGGCCAGAGCCTGAAGTCGTGGCTGAAGGGTCTGGGGCGCGCGCCCCGGCAAAAAGAAATCGACCGGATTTTAGCGCCGCTGCTCGACGCGCTGGAGACGATCCACAAGGCCGATTTTCTGCATCGCGACATCGCGCCTGATAACATCATCATCCGCAAGTCGGGTGAGCCGGTGCTGATCGACTTTGGCGCAGCGCGCGGCGATATCGCGGCGCATTCGAAAACCAAAACCGTGTCGGCGCTGGTCAAGCCCGGATATAGCCCTTACGAGCAATATGCCGAGACGAGCCGTCAGCAGGGTCCATGGACCGATATCTATGCGCTGGCAGCGACGCTCTATCATGCGATCACCGGCAAGCGGCCGCCGGATTCGCCGTCGCGGATGCTGAACGACGAAATGGTGCCGGCCAAGGACGCCGCGCTCAGCGCGTACCGCGCGACGTTTCTTGAGGCGATCCAGCGCGGTCTGGCGCTTGGCATCGATGCGCGGCCGCAATCGGTTGCGGCTTGGCGCGGTGCGCTGCTGGCGCCTGAGCCGGAGAAGCCCGGCATCATCGCCCGGATGCGCGGCGCGACGGAAGCACGGGGCGTTCAGCATAAGGCGAACGATGCGCGAAGCGCGATTGCTGCCAGGCCGCTGGGCGCGGCGCTGCCGCCGCCCGATGCGCCAGGACCGGCGGGCGGGTTGCTCGATTTCTTCGACGCGCTGAAGCCGCCGCCCGCAAAGACGCTTGCGGCGGCAGCAAAGCATGACGAAGCGGCAAAAAATAATCCATCAGATGCCGCCAGAAACGCATCCAGTAACGCATCGAAAAATAATGCACCGGCGGCGCGGGCGGCGGTGCTGCGGGCGGCGGACGCGAAGGCTCTAAAGCCCGTGCTGCTGGCGGCTAAGCTTGCGAAGCCTGTGGCATCGCCGGTCAGCAAGCCATCAGCGAACAGACGATTGCTGCCGGCGCCCGATGTGGCCCGTCGCCGTCCGCTGACACGCGGCCTCAAGACCAAAGTGACGCTGGCGGCGGCGCTGGCTGGCGCGTTCTTCGCGTTTCCCGATCAGCTGATGAAGGTGCTGAACGTAGCGCCCGCTGGCATCACGACCGGCGCGATCAGCACGCAGGTCGCCGAGCGCGCGATCGCGCAAAGCGGCGCATTCAAAGCCCATGACGGCACCATCGACGCCCTGGCGCTGAGCGGCGATGGCCGTCTGATCGTGACAACCGGCAGCGATCGGACATTGAAGACCTGGGATGCCGCAAGCCAAGCGCCGCGCACCACGATCCGGCTAGACGATGGGGCGGCGACGGCGCTGTCGGTGCGCAACAACCGGGCCGTGACCGGACACGCCGACGGCACTGTCGCGATCTATGATCTCGATAGCGGCCGCAGGCTCTATCGCTTCAAGCGCAACGACGCGAGCATTTGGGCCGTGGTCTTTGCGGGCTCTGAAGATCGCGTTGCCGCCGCTGGCCATGATTGGACGGTGGCGCTGTGGGAAACAGTGTCGGAAGCAGCGCCGGTGTCGTTGCTTGAAGGCCACGAGAACGCCGTGCAGGCGCTCGCGGCTGAACCGTCGGGCCGATGGCTGGCCTCGGGCGGCGCCGACAAGACCGTCAAATTGTGGAATCTTGAAACCGGTTCCGGCCGCCGGACCTATCGCAATAATCCCGATTTCGTTTCGGCCCTGGCATTTGCGCCCGATGGCGGCACGTTTGCTGCGGGCGGGCTCGATGGCTCGATCCGGCTGTTGCAGACGGCGTCCGCGCGCTCGCAGCGCACGCTGACGGGACACGCGGCCCGCATCACGCACCTGGCGTTTTCCGCGAGCGGCGATCTGTTGGCGTCGGCCGCCGAAGATGGCTCGGTCCGGTTGCGCGGCCTGAAGCGGACCCGCGTTTACTGGTCGCTCGGCGGTCTCGACAAGGGGGCCAAGGCGCTGGCGTTTAGCGGCGATGGCCATGCGCTGTTCACCGGCGGCCAGGATGGCACGGTCCGGATCTGGGCCCTGCCCGAACCGCAATTAGCGCAGCGCAATTAAGTACCCCCGGCCAGCGTGCGCGGTGAGGCTCAATCATCGTTGGTATCGACGATGCGGCCGGATCAGTTCAAGATAGCGTTTCAAGACGTTTGCCCTGTCTGCGGAGCTGACCGTCATGGACGCAGATGCAGTACTGCTTGCCCGGATCCAGTTCGCTGTCACGATCGCGTTGCACA
>JANMOL010000154.1:0-1871 GCA_031369245.1 Hyphomicrobium sp.
GATCAGCACGTTGCTCCACGCCAGCTTGGCGAACTGCGACTTTAACGCGCCGGTCTTGCCAGCAGCTGACGAGGCCTTGTCGAGAACGACAATTTCGCCAGCCTTGGCTTTGGCCGAGAGCGCGTGCCGAAGCGCCAGCGCGCGGACCTTCTTGGGCATTTCGATCGCATGCGAGCGCGGCTTGGGGCCGAACGCTTTACCGCCGCCGCGGAACTGAGGCGCCGACTTGTCGCCGTGACGGGCGCCGCCGGTGCCCTTCTGCTTGTACATTTTCTTGCCCGTAACCGCGACTTCCGAACGGTCGGCGGCGTGGTGCGTGCCAGCCATCCGCTTCAGGGTCTGATAGCGGACCATGCGGTGGATGAGGTCGTTGCGGACCTCAAGACCGAAAATGGTATCGGCGAGTTCGATATCACCAGCGGAGCTGGCGTCGAGCGTTGTGACAGACGCTTTCATCACGCGCTCTCCTTCTTGGCCGCACTGGCTGTTTCAGCGCGCGGCCGGAATGCGCCGGGCTTGGGGGCATCCTTGTGCGCGGCTTTCTTGACCGCGTCGCGGACCACAACCCAGCCGCCCTTCGAGCCCGGAACCGCACCGCGGATCATAACGAGGCCGCGGGCAACATCGATTTTGGCGACGATCAGATTCTGTGTGGTGATGCGGTCATCACCCATATGGCCAGCCATCTTCTTGCCTTTGAAGACCTTGCCCGGATCCTGGCGCTGGCCAGTCGAACCGTGCGAGCGATGCGAAACCGAGACGCCGTGGGTGGCGCGCAGACCGCCGAAGTTCCAGCGCTTCATGGCGCCCTGGAAACCCTTACCCTGGGACGTGCCGGTCACATCGACGAACTGGCCCGGAACGAAATGGTCAGCCGTGATTTCGGCGCCGACTTCAATCAGGTTGTCGGTGCTGACGCGAAATTCCGCCAGCTTGCGCTTGGGCTCGACCTCAGCCTTCGCAAACGTGCCGCGATCGGCTTTGGTCAGGCGCGAAACTTTGCGCGTGCCGCCGCCGACCTGGATCGCGGTGTAGCCGTTCTTCTCGACCGTGCGGTGGCTGAGAACCTGCAGGTTCTCAAGCTTCAACACCGTCACGGGAACATGTTCCCCGTTGTCGGTGAAGATGCGGGTCATGCCCACCTTCTGTGCAATCACTCCGGAACGCATGTGCATTCCTTCCTATCGTTGGGGCCGTGCGACTTGCAGCGCAGAGGGCCCGGAATCCAAATCTTTAGAGTTTGATCTCGACGTCGACACCGGCCGCGAGATCGAGCTTCATCAAAGCATCGACCGTCTGCGGCGTTGGATCGACGATGTCGAGCAAACGCTTGTGGGTCCGCATCTCGAACTGTTCGCGGCTCTTCTTGTCGATGTGCGGCGACCGGTTGACGGTAAACCGCTCGATGCGCGTTGGCAGCGGGATGGGCCCGCGGACTTCGGCACCGGTGCGCTTTGCCGTATTCACGATCTCGCGCGTCGATGCATCGAGAATGCGATGATCGAAGGCTTTGAGCCGGATGCGGATGTTTTGGCCGTGCATGGTGTGGCTTTCACTCTGATGAAAAGTTTGAGAAAGCGCTTCCGGTCCGGAAACGCTTCCTCAGTGTGTCAGCTACTCGAGAATTTTGGTGACGACGCCCGCGCCGACCGTGCGGCCGCCTTCGCGGATCGCAAAGCGGACTTTCTCTTCCATGGCAATCGGGGACACCAGCTCGATCGTGACCGAGACGTTGTCACCCGGCATAACCATTTCCGTACCTTCGGCGAGCTTAACGGTGCCCGTGACGTCGGTCGTGCGGAAGTAGAACTGCGGACGGTAGTTGGTGAAGAATGGTGTGTGGCGGCCGCCCTCTTCCTTGTTCAGGATGT
>JANMOL010000174.1:0-2651 GCA_031369245.1 Hyphomicrobium sp.
TCCGAGCGCGCCAGCGCCAGCGGCCATAGCGCCGAAGTGTCTCCGAGAAATTGTAGGCATTTCCAACCCTTCATGCGCTGGCGCTGTCCACGCTGTTTTTCATTTCACGCCGCAAACGTGGCATAGCAGCCTCTTGCGACCCATCCTGTCAGAAAATAAATGCTTTGTAACTAGATTGTGGGGCAAAGCCGTATTCAGTATGCTGCAGCAATGCTGGGCAACTTTCCGGGCTTTATCCCAGGGACGGCAACAGTGACAGGACGGCCAGAACAGTCAGACCGCCAGATCGCGGTGCTCAACCGCCGGGCGTTCATCGTGTCGGCGGCGGCGGGTGTGTGCATCGCGCCGCTCGTGGCTGCAGCGCAAGAGATCTCGACACCGGCCCTTGAGCGCAGCGCGCAGTTCGAAGTCGCACTAAGAAAAGTCTTGGCCGCCGCCACGCCGGTTGAAGGCAAGATCACGCTGGAATTGCCCGAGGTCGCCGAGAACGGCAATTTCGTACCGCTCATTCTGTCGGTGGATAGCCCCATGTCCGCTGACGACTACGTCAAGGCGATCCACGTGCTCTCGACCGCCAACCCCGTCGCCCTGGTCGCGGTGTTCCATCTGACGCCCGTCAATGCGCAAGCCCGCGTGCAAAGCCGCATGCGTCTAGCCAAGACCCAGGATATCATTGCCATTGCGGAAATGTCGGATGGCTCGTTTGCGCTCGCAACCGCGCTGGTGAAGGTCACGATCGGCGGCTGCGCGAGCTGACAGGAGGACAACCGTTCATGGCTGCCAGCAAACCGCGCATCAAGCTGCCCGACACCGTCCGTCTGGGCGAAATCATCGAGGTCAAGACGCTGATCAGCCACGTCATGGAAACCGGCAATCGCAAGGATAAGGACGGCAAGCCGATCCCGCGCGAGATCATCAATACGTTTGTTGCTAAATTCGGCGATCAGGAAGTTTTCAGGGCCGAACTGGGCCCCGGGATTTCAGCAAACCCGTTCATCGCGTTCCAATTGCGCGTGCCCGGCCCGGGCTCATTTGAATTCACCTGGACCGACGACAACGGCGCCGTCACGACCGAGACGACAACGCTGAATGTAGTGTGAGGGGATTGGGCCGCCGCCCTCATCCGGGCTGCGCGCCGTCCTTCAGCAGTTTGTAATTGATGCTGTCGAGCAGCGCTTCAAAACTGGCGTCGATGATGTTGGGTGAGACGCCCACTGTCGTCCAGCGTGCGCCCGTCGAGGTGTCGTGGCTCTCGACCAGCACCCGTGTGACAGCCTCCGTGCCGCCGGCACCCGATGACGTCAGGATGCGGACTTTGTAGTCGACCAGCTCGACGTGCTCGATGTGCTTTTGATAGCGCCCGAGATCGCGGCGCAATGCCGTATCGAGCGCATTGACCGGGCCGTTGCCCTCGCCGACCGAGACGAGTGTTTGGGCTTCACCGGCAATCGATACCGACACCACGGCATGCGAAAGCGCTGAGGCGCCCGCTGGCAAACCCGGGCTGCGTTCGACGGTGACGCGGGAGCTATCGACCGAAAAATAGCGCGGTACGGTGTCGAGCGTGCGCCGGGCCAGCAACTCGAACGACGCTTCGGCGGCCTCGTAGGAATAACCGGCGTCTTCGCGCAGCTTGACTTCATCGAGCAGCGCCGTCACCCGCGCGTCATCCTTGTCAGCCTGCAGTCCAAGCCGTTCACAGGCAGCAAACAGCGACGACCGCCCGCCCTGCTTTGAGACCAGGATCTTGCGCTCGTTGCCGACGCTGTCCGGCGGCACGTGCTCGTAGGTTTCCGGCTCTTTCAAAAGCGCGGAGGCGTGAATGCCGGCTTTGGTCGCAAACGCGCTCTCACCAACGTAGGGCGCATGACGATTGGTGGCTTCGTTCAGAACTTCGTCGAGCACCCGGCTGGCATGTGTCAGCTTTTGCAGCCGGTCGGGTGTCACGCCGGTGTGGAAGTATTCCGCGAATTCGCTTTTCAGAAGCAGCGTCGGGATGATCGACGTCATGTTGGCGTTGCCGCAGCGCTCACCCAGGCCGTTGAGCGTGCCTTGGATTTGGCGGCATCCAGCGCGCACCGCCATCAGCGTATTGGCAACCGCATTATCGGTATCGTTATGGGTGTGGATGCCGAGGTTCGCGCCCGGCACGTGACGGGCGACATCCTCGACGATAGCCGCCACCTCGTGCGGCAGCGTGCCGCCGTTGGTATCACACAACACCACCCAGCGCGCGCCGGCATCGAACGCAGATTTAGCAACCGCCAGCGCATAGGCCCGATTGCCCTTGTAGCCATCGAAGAAATGTTCGCAATCGATCATGGCTTCGCGCTGCGTCTGCACGACGGCGCGCACCGACTGATCGACGGCTTCGAGATTTTCTTCGTTCGTGATGCCGAGCGCGACTCGGACATGATAGTCCCACGATTTCGCAACCAGGAAGATGCTGTCGGCGGATGATTGCAGCAGGGCCTGCAAGCCGGGGTCATTCGAGACCGAGCGGCCTGACCGCTTGGTCATGCCGAAGGCAGTGAAGCGCGCCGTTTTCAAGTCTGGCCGGGTGGCAAACAGTTCGGTATCGGTCGCCGACGCGCCGGGATACCCGCCCTCGATGTAGTCGAGACCGAGATCGTCGAGGACCTTGATCAGGC
>JANMOL010000176.1:0-3753 GCA_031369245.1 Hyphomicrobium sp.
ATAATTCATAAACGAAGAATGTCGATTGCACAATCCTTTGCTGATAAATTGCGCCAAAAAGTTCCAAACATCCAATGTTTATTGGCGCGCGGCCGTTAACCATCGGGTCATGCGGCTATGCCATGTTAGAGAAAATTGCAACTTGCACGTGTTGAACCCTCTGACGCTCAGGACCACGCCCATGCTGACCGAAGCCGATCCCCAGTTGGCCAAGAACTATGATGAAGACCTGCGCCGCTTGGCGACCTTGAGCGGGGCGGGCATTACGATTGCTGGGTTGGTTTTACTTGCGATTATTGCCTATGCGGGCTGGGCCTCGAACCAAAGTGCGACGGCGCGCGAAAGCATTTTGCTGCAGAACGGGCTCAACCGCGGCATCGCGCGGGCGCTGAATGAACAAAAGAGCGTCGCCTGGTGGGACGACGCGGTCGTCAAGATCACGAACGCCCAAATCGACACTGAGTTTGTCAACAGTAACTTCGGCGTGTTCCTCACCGAGACCTACGGTCACGACGAGGTCTATATTCTCAACGGCGAAAATCGGCCGCTTTATGCCTTCACCGCAGGCGCTCAGGCAGAAGCCGGGCAGTTTGAAACGCGGCGCGCTGCGCTGGCAGCGGTCGTCGCGCAAGCCCGGGGTGATACCTCAACGTCCACGGGGCTCAAAAATCGGCCCGATGCGTTTGGCGCCGACCAAAACAACTACCGGACCTTGACCGGCGCGGTCGAAGCGGCTCGCTGGGCCGGGCATATCCTTTCGGTCGATGGCCGGCTGGCGGTGGTCGCCGCGATCACGATCGTTCCCAACGTCGATATGAGCCTGCTGAAAGGCCCGTCCAACCTGCTGGTCAGCGTGACCTATATCGACAGCGATTACGTGACGACGCTTGGCCGCTCGCTGCTGATGACCGATTTGGCGATTTCGCCGACGGCCGCGTCCGGCGACGGCGTGGTGGCCGAACCGCTCGACGGCGACGATGGCACGCATGCTGGGTACCTGACGTGGACAACCCATCGTCCGGGCCAGGTGTTTTTGAATTTCATTCTGCCGCTGGTTGCGATGGGCGTGCTGGCAACCGCCGTGCTCGCCAACGGCATGCTGCGGCGCTTGAAAAAATCATCGCAGGCGCTGGCCATGAGCGAGCAGCAATCGCGTCACGATGCCCGCCACGATACGCTGTCTGATTTGCCGAACCGTCCGCACTTTGCCGAGAAGCTCGATCACGCGCTGAGCGAGGCGGCAGCCGGCGGCAAGCACGTCATCGTCGCCTACGTCGACATCGACCGGTTCAAGGATGTCAACGATACGCTCGGGCATCAAGCCGGCGACGCGCTGATCCAAGCCGTTGCCGGGCGATTGAAAGCCAAGCTTCGGCCGAAAGACTTGCTGTCGCGCTATGGCGGCGATGAGTTTGCCATTCTGTGGTCGGCGACGGAACCGAATGCCGCCAGCTTGCTGGCCGAGCGCATTCAAAGTGCGTTTTCGACGCGCTTTGATGTCAACGGCCAAAGCCTGCTGGTCACTGCTTCGGCCGGCATCGCCACATCGACGGGCCACACCACGACCGGCGATGACTTGATGCGGCAAGCCGATATCGCGCTCTATGAAGGCAAAACCCAGGGCCGCAATCGCGCAATTTTCTTTTCAGATGACATGGCCCACCGGGTTGAAGAACGCCGCAGTATCGAACTCGATCTGCAGGCGGCGCTCGCGAATGATGGGCTGCGTCTCAATTATCAGCCGATCATTGCCAGCCAAACCGGGGCGATCGTTGGCGTCGAAGCGCTGCTGCGCTGGCGTCACCCGGAGCGTGGAGAGATGTCACCGGCAACCTTCATCCCGATCGCCGAACACTCGGGCCTCATGCCGGAGCTGGGCGAGTGGGTGCTGCGCCGTGCGATGGTCGATGCCCGGTTGTGGCCGGATCTGCAAGTGTCGGTCAACTTGTCGCCAGTTCAATTCCGGCAAGTCGATCTCGAAGCCGTACTGCAGCGTCTCATCAGCGAGCACGGCGCCGATCCGCGCCGGTTCATTCTCGAAATCACCGAGGGCGTGCTGATGGAATCGTGTGACCGCACCAGCGCCACGCTCGACGCGATCCACCGCATGGGATTTTTGACCGCGCTCGACGATTTCGGCACCGGCTATTCGAGTCTGTCGTACCTGTGCAATTTCCGTTTCGATAAAATCAAAATTGACCGCTCGTTCGTCAGCGGCATGTCGAAGTCGCAGAGCTATCAAAAGATTGTCCACGCGGTGGTGGCGCTCGGCAAGGGGCTCGGCATGGACATCGTCGCCGAGGGCGTCGAAACTGAAGCCGAAGTCGCGATCATGACCGGTCTGGGATGCGGCGAGTTGCAAGGCTATTATTTTTCCAAACCGATCGAGCCGGAGGCGCTGAGCCGCTTGCTCAAAACGCATGTGCCGGTATCCAGCATCGAGCGGGCCGAGTTCCAGGCAGTGGCACTGGCTGAGCCATTGGCGCTGGCGGCAACCGGCTGAGCGTGGCAGGTTGTGCTGACGCCGTGCGTGACGGCGTCCAACGCGAGGAGCGGGCCTGTGTCCAGTGAACGATCCGACGCTGCCCCGGTTGCCGAAAAGCAATCCGGCAATGCCGACTATTCTTGGGCCAAGTTCGATTCAGAGGCGTACTTCCAGCACTACTATGGCGATCCTCATCCAGATGATGATCGCGTCATTCAGTGTGCGGTTGCGGCCCTGAAGCGCGCCGCCCCGCTTGACGGCGATCTCGATGTTGTCGACATTGGCACCGGTCCCAACCTGATCCCTTTTTTCTGCGCGCTGCCGCGCGCCCGTAGCCTGACCGCTTGGGAATACGCCGAGAGCAACGTGGCGTGGCTGAACGCCGAACTCCAGCGCGATGATTTGCGTCCGCAGTGGCAGCATTTCTGGGGCGTGACGCGCGCCGCATTTGGGCCCGATTGGCCCCGGCTGCCGGTTGATCCCATGAGCGCGCTGCGCACGACATGCACGGTCGTGCGCGGCTCGGTCTATGATTTGCCGGAACGGCGCTGGGATGCCGCGACGATGTTCTTTTGCGCGGAATCGATCACCGAAAAATACGATGAATTCGTGCAAGCCGTGGCGGCGTTTGCAAAATGCGTGCGGCCTGGCGGCATGCTGGCGGCGGCGTTTCTGGTGCGCTCGGGCGGCTATGAGGTCAGCGGGCGGCGGTTTCCGGTGCTGCACCTGTCGGCCGAGACCATCGAAACCGTGTTTGGGATGTATGCCGATGACGCGCACTGCGATCGCATCGGCATCGTCGAGCAAGAAATTCGCAGCGGCTATTCGGGCTTCGTGTTTCTCACCGGCCGTGCGCGCTGACGGCTGCTGATTAACTCGCGCGGCGGCCCATGAAGCGGGCAGCGCCGGCGAGCGCAGCGGCCTTGTCGCCAAACGGCTCGAGCGCGGCGATGGCGGCGGCAACGGCTTCGTCCATATGCTCGCGCGCCCGCTCAACACCGGTCAGTGAGACGAGCGTGGCTTTGCCGGCTGCCGCATCTTTGCCGGTTGCCTTGCCGACGTCGGCGGCCGAGCCCTCGGCGTCGAGCAAATCGTCGCTGATCTGGAACGCGAAGCCGAGCAGCTCGCCGTAATATTTCAGCGCGGCGCGCTGTTCGGGCGGCGCTTGCCCGAGGATGGCGCCCATCTCACAGCCCGCGGTAATCAGCTTGGCGGTTTTCATCGCCTGCAGGCGCGCGACGTGGGCGATATCGGGTTTGGCCGCAGCC
>JANMOL010000215.1:0-3345 GCA_031369245.1 Hyphomicrobium sp.
CGTAACATGCGGGACTGATGGACCGTAAACCAACGGTGATCATGGGGAGGATGCCGGGTGTTTGCCAACTACGCCGTCGCGTGCCACGCCCAGCCGTGGCGTTTACTCCGGGCGCTCGTCGCGGCCGGGGTGTTGTCGGCCCTGGTGCTGCCGCCAGCGGCCATCGCGCAAGACCTCAGCCAATTCATCGACCAAACAACCGACGATTTTACCAAAGCGGAGATGAGCCGTCCTGACATCGAAGCGGCGTTGGCGGCGCTGCCAGCCGGCGGCGTGCTCGATCTCTCCGGCAAGCGTCTTAACAAGCTCGATTTCAGCGGCATGGATTTGACGCGGACTAAACTCACGTCGGCACGCATCAACGGCTGCAATTTCAGGGCAGCAAACTTCTCAGCCGTCAGCCTGGATGGCGCATGGGCGCTGAAGTCTGATTTTCGCGACGCCAAGTTTATCGGTACAAGTCTGTTTCAGACGCAGATGATGGACGCTCAACTGGATGGCGCGGATTTTTCCAACGCGATGGTCGGCGCCGACATGTCGCGTGCGAGTATCACCAACGCAAAATTCATCGACGCGATGCTGGCACCCGATCTGACCAACCAGTCGATGGGCTTGATGCGCGGTGTGTTGAAGTCGGCCCGGCTCGATGGCGCATCTTTTAAAGGCGCAAACCTCAGACGATCGGCGTTTGAATTCGCCTCGCTGAAAGGCGTCGATTTCGAAGGCGCAGACCTGCAAGGCGCGGAACTGTCTGGCGCCGATTTGACCGGTGCCAACGTCGCTGGTGCCAATTTTACAAAGGCCGATGTCAACGGCGCCAAACTGTTAGGGCTTCGGGGCAAGGCGTCGGTGATCGGGCTCGACCAGGCCGTCAACCTCGACAAGGCGGTCACCGATTGAGCGCGCAGCGTAGCGCTGTGGCGGCGCTTGCCCGCTAATTTCAATCACGAACTTTTGCCGGATGGCGCGGCCAAAATCGCTATAGCCGTTGGCTGGCAGGACGAAGTTGCCATTGCCGCCGACGACCTTGCCTTTGAACCAGGCTTCGAGTGCTGGCCCGGTGAGCACGGTATCGGCCAGTGCCGCTCCAACGGGTGGTGCAGGAGCACTCGCATTCGCCCCTTCGAGGATCGGCAGACCGTTGATGGTGACGCCATTGGCGACGAGTTCATCGCGGACCGTCTCAATCGGCTCGTCGGCGTTGCAATTGTCCGGCCCATCGCCGGAGACGTCAATCACCACCCGCAACGCCTTGGCTGGAATTTGCGGGACGATCTTGTCGTTGGCTGAGCGCAACATGCGCGTCATACAGGTGAATTCGCCCGATTGCAGCGGCAGCTTGCGGACGCGTTGCGCTACTGCAAGCGCCTCCTCTTTGCTGGTGATGCGGACCCAAGGCAGCGTAATCGACGGCCGGTCAGCCCACGTCACCATTGAAAATAGGATGCCGCCATTTGGCCCGCTGGCAATCGCCTGAATGACGCCTGGATCTTCCAGCGCCTTCGCGATGCCTTCCATCTGCAGCTTGTAGCGGTCCGCGTCGACCGAACTCGAAACATCGACCGCGACGATCAGGGCGGTATCGACCTGCGCCTCTTGGCTGACGGCAATCGACGCCAGCGGCATGGTGGCCGCGAGCGCCCAAAGAAGCCGCTTTGCAGATGCGTAAAGCAATGACGTCCATGAGCTTTTCTTCACCGCTGACTCTTCTCGAGATTCTGCACCGTCTGCAAACCCTTCACGCTGTCGAAGCCTGTTACGCCCGAGAAGTTGGCTTCATCCACATTGGAACCCGAGAGATCGGCATTGGTCATCGTCGCGCCCGTGAAATCGGCCCGCGAAAGATCGACATGGATGAGCTTCGCGTTCCCCATCTTGGCGCCCGTGAAGCGGCAAAACGTGCAATCAACTTCGCGCATATCTGTGCCGGTCATCGTCGCGCCGGAGAAGTTTGTGGCCATCATTTTCGACGAGTGCGCCATGCCAGCCTCGGAGCCGCGTTCATTTGGTCCGATCCGGGCGTCCGTCAAATCCGCGCCGCGAAAATCGGTGCCGTCGAGGCGTGCCGCAATACGGGCTCCGCGCAAGTTGGCATCGACGAATTTGGGTGTGTCAGCGTGATCGATCATCGCGGTGCTGAAGACGCTCGGTGCCATGATCGTCGCGCCTTGCAAATTGGCGCCAGAAAAATCAGCGCGCACGATGGTGGCCCGGTCAAGCTTGGCGCCTGCGAGATCGACGTTCTTGAGATTTGCCGACGACAGATCGGCACCATAAAGATTGGCATTCTTCAGATTAGCCGACTTGAAGTCGAGGCCTGCGAGATCGAGAAAGCTCAAGTCCTGGTTTGAAAAATCGACCGGCGTGCCGGGGGCCGCCTGATGAAATTTGATCGTCACATCACGCGCCGTGAGCGGGCGGGCCGCAACCGGCAGAACGCCGAGCACTACGGCCACGCAAACGCTTGCTGCGCGCCAAGCCAGGTACCAGTCAGGCCAGCCGTTGAGGCGATCGCTCATGAAGGCCTTCTCGAGATCTTGTCGCGAACGCCATCATCCGCGCGCGCACTCTTACGCACTCCGGGGGCTGCGACTAGCTTATCCCGCAGCGGTGCGATCTCACTTCAACGCCTGATTGCGGCAATTTGGCATGGCAGGCGTCAAAGGCAAGGGCTTAGCGCACAGCGCGATCGATGTTCTTGACGGTATCGAGGCCCTTGACCTGTTCGAGCCCGCGCACGCCAGCGAGGATCGCTCCGTCGAGATCGGCGCCCGTCAGGTCCGCGCCGCTCAAATCGGCGCCTGAAAAATCGACCCGGGACAGATCGGCGCCCACAAGGTTCACGTCCCGCAAATCCGCGCCAACGAATTTGGAAAACATCAATTTGGCCCACATCAAGTTGGCGCGCGTCAGCACCGCTCCCGAAAAATCGCTGCCGCGCAGCAACGACGACGGCATGCTCGAGATATCGGCGCGCGGCTCGTGGGGACCGAGCCGGGCATCTGTCAGATCGGCGCCGCGAAAGTCGGCCCCATCCATCATGGCCGTGATGCGAATGCCGCGCAGGTTCGCGCCGGCGAACTTGGGGGCTTCGGCCCGGTTGCGATCGAGCGCGACGTTGACACTGGGCCGCATCAGCGACGCGCCCTCAAGATTGGCACCTGAAAAATCCGACGAAATGAGCGTGGCGCGGTCGAGTGTGACGCCGCTCAAGTTGGCACCTTTGAGATTGGACCGGGTGAGATCCGCGCCAAAAAGATTGGCACGTGATAGCGACGCGCCCTTAAAATCGATGCCTGCTAGATCAAGAAAGCTGAGATCCTTGCCCGAGAGATCGATCCGTTC
>JANMOL010000251.1:0-6851 GCA_031369245.1 Hyphomicrobium sp.
CGTGTCGGTCGCGAAGCTGTTCGGCGCTACGGGGCGGGTATCACGCCAGCCGGTAGTGCGCCAGCTGGTGGTGCGCCAGCCGGTGTTGATCCCGGCAGCGGCACACTGGCAGGCGTCGCGCTGGCCGGTATGGCATTGGCCGTCGCCGGCCTGGCCAAGACCTGATCCTTGCGCGGCACCAGCACCCAAAATTTGTGCTCGGTCCCCGGATACTGCTTTTCCTCAAACTTGCCTGCAAGATTGGCGCGTTCCGCCCGCCGCATCGGCGTTCCGCGAATCCCGCGTCCGCGCGCACCTTCCTTCAGCAGCGCCTTCATATCCTCAAGCACCGGCGCTTCATAGGCGAACGCGCTGTGATAGGGGCCGTAGTAGCGGCCGATATTGTACCAAGGCAGCGTTTCACCCGTAATGTCGATGAACTGCACATCTTCGACATAGATCGGCGTCTTATCACTGCGAATGGAACCTGCCCGCGGCACACGCCCGCGCAGCAACTGCGAGACATCGAGCGCGCCGTCATTGGCTGACGCGTAGACGGTGACGCGCTCGGCGAACTGCCGGAGCATATTGACCTTGCGCACAAACACCAGTTCCGACACGTCGGGCGCTGCAAAAATAACTTGCCCCAGCCGCACGCGATCCTTGCGTTCGGGTCCAATGCGCCGGTCGAATGCTGGCCGCAGACTGTCGATCGAGCGCAGCAAAATTTGCGATCCCATGCTGTGCGCCATGATATCGAGACGAAAAAGATTGGCATCGCGCAAAATGAGCTTCATGAAGTATTGCAGATCGACTTCGGCCTGCTCGGCGAGGTCCATGTCGGCTGCATAGCTGATCCGGCTTTCCTGCGATGGCCAGCTGAACAAATAAACCCGCCCGGGGTAGTCAATCGCCGCCGCAATCTGCGCGACACGCAGCAAAGCGTCAGCAAATGAGCTGTTGTAGCCGTGAATGAACAGCAGCCCCCGGTCGAGGTTCTGATCATTGCCTTCACCGGTCAGTTGCAAATCACGGCCTGATCCGGGCAACAGAGGTGCTGCCATTTCGGTCGATACGACATGAAAGTGCTTGTCAGGTTGATTAGCAGGCCCGCCGCGCGGACCCCGGCCAATCAAGGCGCGTAAATCACTGGCGTTCTGCGCGCTCGCTGGCACAAAGACGACGGCACAGCCAAAATGCAGCGCGTCGTCACGCTCGCTGACGTAGAGCTTGTCGGCTTCCTGGGCAGAACTCGTTGCTTCCTTGGCTTGACGGCGATCCGTCGCAAAGATGATCGCAACAGCCTTACCGTCTTCCTTTGCCTTGGTTCGGCACTCCTTCGACGACATTTCTTCCCAGCCGTTGAGGCGTTCGAAATCCGAGGCCATCAGATTTATTATCGCGTTGGCAACGACATTCCAGTTGCGCGTCTCGGGCGTCACAAGCTGTGACCCCGGCCTCTTTTCCAGACCAGCGTCCGGGTCGGGTAGCTGCGGCGCTGAAAACGACGGAAGTGGATCAAGATCAACGGACAAACCGAACCCAATAATCCGACCACTCCGGTTCCATGCCCGCGAGTGATTGATGTATTTGACGCCGTTCTTCTGGGCGGTCGCCTCGATTGTGAAGCCATCGCCCGTCATATCCAGAAATTGGAAATTGATATCCTGCTTGCGATCGATCAGTGTTTGCGCCAGCGACACTGACGTATTGGCGCGCGCGCCATGCTTGAACAGGTGAACCTTGAACTCACCAGCCTTGTTGGCAAACGTCGTCCAGTCACTTTTGTTAACGCCCTTCTCGGGTTCGCCGCCAACAATCGCTTTGGGCAGCATAATCGTGATCCCGGTCTCGGGATTGGCGATCTTCTCAAACCCGGCGAACAGTTCAATTTTCTGTTCGAGATCATCCAGCAACGCCAGTTCCTGGCTGTTAAGGTCACCGGCCGTCGCCAGCCCTGTCGTGCGCCGCAACCGCTGCACGGCCTCGAGCGTCGCGTACTTGGCGACGCGCCCAACTTCACCATTGAGCATTCCCGAAGCAATGAGTTTGCGCTGGACCGCTGGATCGATAACGCGCGCCTCGAGGGCGGCTTTCATTGCGAGGATTTGATCGGGGTTCTCGAGCAGCGCCCGCTCAACCGGCGTCAGCTCGTACAGCCCGGGCGATCCAACCCAGCCTCGAAACGACTTGACCGCCTCGGCCAGATCGGCTGGCTTCATATCGGACTTCGGATCCAAGGCCCGGATGCGCCCGAGCTGCGGAATGTAGGCCGTCAGCGCAGCGGGCCGGAACTCCGCATGGACCGGGACCGAAACAAAGTTCAAAAATAAGCTGGCAGCAACGCAACTGAATAGACGCATGACGATTGGCCCCGCTGTCCAACGCCCAATGACCGCCGCACGCGGAAAGCGTAACACGGATCAATCAACGGTAGAAGGCGGTCAGGTCGAATTTGCCGCCATCGCAGCGGCTGGGTGCGAGCCTTGCAAAACCTTGGTCAAGCGCTGCTTGATCGCAAGCTGGCGCTGATCGCTGACGATCTGTTTGCCCGTCAGGTCTGTGACGTAGAACACGTCGACGGCCTTTTCGCCAAAGGTCGTGATGTGTGCCGAGCCGATATCAAGCGACAGATCGGACAGCGCACTGGTCAGTTCATACAGCAGCCCCGGCCTGTCGCGGCCCGCCACTTCAATCACCGTCAAGCGCTTGGATAAAGCATTGTTGATGATGACCTCTGGCTCGACCGTGAAGGCTTCAGAGCCGCGCGCGCCCGAGCGCTTTTTCTCGAGCAACTGCGCAAGCCGGTCTTTGCCATGAAGCAGCCGGTCGATCGTATCGGCGATGCGCTTGGCGCGGCGCAGCTCGTCCTCGTCGTCCTTGAATTCGCGATTGAGCAAAAAGGTATCGAGCGCATAGCCATCGCGCGTCGTCGCGATATGCGCGCCAGCGATATTGGCGCCCGCCGCAGCACAGGCCCCAGCAAACAACGACAGAAGACGGGCGTGATTAGGCGAAAAGACTGTCAGCTCGGTGATCGCCGTAAAGGCATCGGTCTTGACCCGCGTTGCGAGCTTGATCTTGTCCTTCGCAGCCCGGCGTAACAATTCGGCATGTTCAACCTGCGTCGCGGTTTCAGTTCGAAGCCAATAGTTCTGATAGTGGCGTGCAATAAAGTGTTCGATATCGTCAGCCGGCCAACTCGCGAGAGCCGCGCGAAGGGCCGCTTGCGCCTCGTCAATCATTTCAATGCGGCGGCTCTGGGTGTGACCGCCCGCAACGATCGGCTCGGTTTCCTGATAGAGTGTGCGCAACAGCTGGCCCTTCCAGCCGTTCCATACGCCCGGCCCAACGGCGCGAATATCGGCGCAGGTCAGAAGCAGCAAAAGTTTAAGACGCTCGGGGCTTTGTACAACGGCTGCGAAAGCGCGCACCGTCTCTGGGTCTGAAATATCGCGGGTGTGCGCAACATTGCTCATCGTCAGATGCTGCTCAATCAACCACGCCACGAGTTCTGTTTCCGCAGCCGTCAGGCCGAGGCGCGGACAAACCTTGCGAGCAATGCGCGCACCGACGATCGAGTGATCTTCCTTACGGCCCTTGCCAATATCGTGAAGGAACGCTGCCACAAACAATGCACGGCGATTTTGAATCGACGAGATGATCGCCGTTGACAACGGCAGCTCTGACGCAAGGTCACCCTTCTCGATTGCAATCAGATTGCCGACCGTGCGCAGCAAATGCTCATCGACCGTATAGTGATGGTACATATTGAACTGCATCATCGCCACAACGCGGCCGAAGTCAGGAAGAAAACGCCCAAGCACGCCGCTTTCATTCATCCGTCGCAGGGTCGCGTCGGGATTGTCGTGCGACAACAGCAGATCGAGAAAGATCTGATTGGCTTCGGGGTCGTGACGCAGCGTGTCGTCGATCAATCGCAGCGACTGGCGCAATAGGCGGATCGCATCGGGATGAAGAAAACCGCTGGCACGCTCGGCTTGCGCAAAAAACCTGATGAGATTAACAGGATCGCGGATAAACACCTCCGCATCCGCCACATTCAAGCGATCGTTGTCGATCCGGAAATCGGTTTTCTGGCGCACTTCCCGCCGTGCCATCCAGGTCAACGGCTTCAACAGACGCGACAATCCCGGCGACGTCTTCAGCTGCTGCATTTCGAGCGCGCCGCACAGGATGGTCGTCAGATCACCGACGTCCTTTGCAATCAGAAAGTAATGCTTCATGAAGCGTTCAACAGCACGCAGTCCGCCATGCGCGGTGTAGCCAAGGCTCAAGGCCATCGCCGGTTGAACGTCAAACGACAAGACTTCTTCAGCCCGGCCGGTGGTGAAATGCAAAAAGCAGCGCACGCTCCACAGGAAGTCTTCACAGCGCCGGAAGGTCTGCACCTCTTCGGGCGTGAAGATGCCAGCAGCCATCGCAGCCTGGCCGACTTCCTGGCCGAAAATATACTTCGACAGCCAATGCAGCGTGTGGAGATCCCGCAGGCCACCCTTGCCGTCCTTGACATTCGGCTCAACCTTGTAGCGGCTCTCACCAACGCGGCGCGTGCGTTCGTCACGCTCGCTCATCTTGGCATCGATGAATTGCCGGGCCGTGCCCTTCACGACTTCGCTGCGAAAGCGGTCTTCGAACTCTGCAAACAGCTGACGGTCGCCGTGGACCAGGCGGGCATCGAGCAAAGCGGTGCGGATCGTAATATCCCCATAGCTCAGCTTGATGCATTGTTCGACCGTGCGGGTCGCGTGGCCAACCTTAAATCCGAGATCCCACAGCACATAGAGCATGTACTCAGCGACGCTCTCACCCCACGGGGTTTGCTTGTAGGGCAGCAAAAACAGCAGATCGATATCGGATCCCGGCGCCAGCAAGCCACGGCCGTAGCCGCCCGTCGCAATCACCGACATGCGTTCGGCATCGGACGGGTTGGTCGCACGATAAACATGCGCCACCGTGTAGTCGTAGACCAGGCGGATCAGCTCGTCTTGAAATTGCGAAAGCCCCGCTGCACACCGCCGCCCATTGCCGTCGGCTTCCAGCGCCATACGGGCGTGCTCTCTGGCTTCCTTCACGAGCGTTTTTAAGCGCTCGACAACCTGGGGACGCGCCTCGCCATGCGACCCGGCAGCGTTAAAGAGCGCGGTTAGCGCGTTGCGCAGTTCGCTCGGATCAAAGAATGGCGGTGATTTCAGCATGATGTTCATCCTAGCGATCCTTTTTTCGCTGGGATTCGGCAAGCGCTTTTAACTCATAGAGTGTCTCGAGTGCAGCCTTTGGCGTCAGTTCGTCCGGCCGCAATGCCGCCAGCGAGACTTCAATACGCGACGGCGCGGCGTCCTTGGCACCGCCTTTCGGGCGAACCGCTGCGAACAGCGGCAGATCGTCAAAGCCTTGTCCGGCATCGCGCGGACGGCGCTCCGTTTTCTCCAGAAGCGTCAAGACTTCGCGCGCCCGGCTGACGACTGCGTCCGGCAAGCCCGCGAGCTTCGCGACTTGAATGCCGTACGACCTGTCTGCTGCGCCAGGCTTGATCTTATGGAGAAACACGATCTCGTCCTGCCATTCGCTGATGTCCATCGTCACGTTGGCAATACCCGGCAGCCGTCGCGCCAGCGCCGTCAGTTCGTGGTAGTGCGTTGCAAACAGCGCCCGGGCCTTCGTCACGTCATGCAAATACTCGACCGTTGCCCAGGCAATTGACAGCCCGTCGAATGTTGCTGTCCCGCGGCCGATCTCATCGAGGATCACCAGCGAACGATGTGTTGCCTGATTGAGGATCGCTGCGGTCTCAACCATCTCGACCATAAACGTTGATCGGCCGCGCGCCAGATCGTCGGATGCGCCGACGCGTGAAAACAACCGGTCAACAACGCCGATATGGGCGGACTTCGCCGGCACGTAGCTGCCGATGTGGGCCAAGACCGCGATCAGTGCGTTCTGTCGCAAAAACGTCGATTTGCCAGCCATGTTCGGCCCGGTCACGAGCCAGATGCGCGCTTCAGGCATTTCGTCGAAGCCGGGTGCCGCCTTCGCGCCTGCCCGCCCCAGCACGCAATCGTTATCGATGAACGCCCCGCTTTGAGCCCGTGCGAGAGCCTGCTGGACCACCGGATGACGGCCGCCGCGAATTTCGAACGCTTCACTGGTATCGATCGCCGGTCGAACGTAGTCCTGCTCAACCGCCAGCACCGCGAGTGATGTCATGACGTCCAGATCGGCGAGTGCAGCGGCGGCGTCTCCGAGCACCCGCGCAGCACCAGAGATACGCGCTGAGAGTTCGGCAAAAATATCTTGCTCGAGGCTGAGCGCCCGTTCTGTCGCTGACGCGATCAGGCCTTCGGCTTCGAGCAGCTCGGCCGTCGAAAAGCGAACGGCATTGGCCATCGACTGGCGATGACGGAAAGTCTGCGCCAGCGGCTCCGAGAGCAGTGGCTTGGCGTTCAGCTGCGTGACTTCGACAAAGAAACCCAGAATGTTGTTGTGCCGGATTTTAAGCGTCTTGATACCGGTCTCTTCGCCATAGCGTGCTTCAAGAGCGGCCATCACGCTGCGGCTATCGTCGCGCAGGCGGTGAGTGGCGTCGAGCTCGGCACTGTACCCCGGCTTGACGAACCCGCCGTCGCGGCGCTGAACGGGCGGGTCATCGACCAGAGCGGTTGAAAGAGCCGTCACAAGAGCCACTGGCACCGCCATCAGCCGCTGGCTGACCTCAGCGAGCAGCATTGGACAGCCGAGCGCATTGACCGGCCCTGCCAGCGCGTTCGCGCAGTTCTGGCAGGCCTGCATCGCATCACGGATCGCCACGAGATCGCGCGGCCCGCCACGCCCAAAGGCCAGCCGGGGCAGAG
>JANMOL010000263.1:0-7234 GCA_031369245.1 Hyphomicrobium sp.
CAGCGGCAACGGGCGGCACAGTGGCGCGCGATGCCAGCGGTAACATCGTGTTCACGGCGACGGCTGGCAGCGCGCATGCCGGATCCTTCGACTACAGCATTTCGGACGGTCACGGAGGCAGCAGCACGGCGCGTGTTTCGCTGGCTGTGACCGCGTCCGTTGATGCGCGGCTGTTTATCGGCACCGCCCGCGCCGATGTTCTGACTGGCACGACGGGGGATGACACGTTCATCGGCAAGGCCGGCAATGACACGCTGAACGGCCTGGCTGGCAACGATGTGTTCTTAGTCAACGGCGACGAAGGGCTCGATCAAATCAATGGCGGGCTCGGCACTGACGTCGTGCGCGGCGGCGATGGCAACGACGTGATCCGGGTTAAGAGTGCGCTTGCCAACCTGACCAGCATCGAGGAGATCGATGGCGGCCGCGGTTTTGACCGTATAGAAGCAAGCGCTGGCAACGACGTTCTGGATTTCTCCAACCGGAAGCTGACCAGTATCGAATTGATCTCGCTCGGCGCAGGCCATGACACCGTTCGCGGTTCGGCCGGCAACGAGGTGTTTCTCGGCGGCACCGGTCATGACACTTTTGTGTTCCGCCCCGGCGGCGGGCACGACACCGTGCTCGATTTTGAAATCGGCTCTTACATCGGTGGCGTGACCGACGTCATTGATCTGCGCGGCAGCGGCATCACCGACTATCTGGCGCTCTGGAGCCACCTGCATCAGGCTGGTGCCGACACGATCATCACGCTCGACGCCGCCAGCAGCCTGCGCCTGAGCGGGGTCAACGCCGACCTGCTCCAGCTCGACAATTTCCGCATCATCTAGCAGGGGCGTCTGGATCTAGCAGGAGCGTCTGGCAAATGACTTGGCGCACCGCGGCATTTGTGATGACAATGCCCGCTGCGTGAGGTTTCAGCGGGTGGCCATGCGGTGCGGGCCTTTCATCAGACATGTCTGACCGGCGCTTTTTTGCGCGCCGTATGGGTCAGTGGATTATTGGCCGCCGCTGGAAGTGCGACGCCGTCGTTCGCTGATCCGCTCGCCCCAGCGCCCGCCGGGCAACCCGCCGCATCCCAAAGCTGCACGCTTGAACCGGGCGCGGCGCATACCGTGACCGGCGTGATCGATGGCGAGACGGTGATGCTCGATGATGGCAGTTCGGTGCGATTGATCGGGTCGCTGGCCCCGCAAGCCGTCGATGTTGGCGCCGCGGCTGGCGCTTGGCCCGCTGAAGCCGACGCTAAACGATCGCTGTCAGATCTGGTGCTCGGCAAATCGGTGCAGCTGGCCTATGGCGGGCGGCGCACGGACCGCTACGGCCGTCACCTCGCGCATTTGTTTTTGAGTGCGAACGCGGGCGGCACGTGGGTGCAGGGCGCGTTGCTCGCGAGCGGCGTGACGCGGGCCTACGGCTTGCCCGGCAATTTCCTTTGCGCCAAGGAATTGCGGGCGCATGAGCGCCAAGCGCAAGCTGAGCGCCGCGGACTGTGGACGATGCCGGTCTATCAGATGAAATCCGCTGATGACACGAAATCGCTGATGGTCCGTCGCGGTCAATTCGAAATCGTCGAAGGCACCATCGCGTCCGTGTCGCGGACGAAGTCGGCCGTTTATTTGAACTTCGGGCGCGATTGGAAAAGCGATTTCACGGCGCGGATTGATCAAGCCGTCATTGCCGCCGACCCGGCATTAGAGCAGACACTGTCGTCATGGCAGGGCCGGCACGTCGCGGTACACGGGTGGATTGAACGGCGCAATGGTCCGCTGATCAGCGTGCACGATCTCAGTCAGATCGAAGACCTGAGTGACACGCCGGGCAATACCGCCGCTGGATCCGTCAGCCCTGAGCGCGGCTCAAAGCCGGCCAGCGCCGCGCCGCCTGAACCTAACGCCAAAAATCGCGGCACAAACGAAAAACGCCCGGGGGCTCAGAGAGACCCGCCGGGCGCTGTTGACCTTTAGACAGCCAGACGTGTCAGGCCTTAAGCCGCTTCCTCGACCGCTGCCGCGGCGGCTTCGCCATCGGCCGCTAACCGGCGGCTTTTGGCGCTTTTGGACAGCACTTCGGTGATGCGCTGAACGGCACCGCGATCGTCGAGTTTTTCGACGGCGGCCAGTTCACGCGACATCCGGTCGAGCGCGTCTTCATAGAGCTGACGTTCCGAATACGACTGCTCGGGCTGGGCTTCCGAACGATAGAGGTCGCGCACCACTTCGGCGATCGAAACGAGATCACCGGAATTGATCTTGGCGACATACTCCTGCGCGCGGCGGCTCCACATCGTCCGCTTGACGCGGGCGCGGCCTTTGAGCGTATCCATCGCCTTTTTGACGATGACATCGTCAGCAAGCTTGCGCATGCCGACGCTCGCCAGCTTGCCGGTCGGCACGCGCAGCGTGAGTTTTTCCTTGTCGAACGTGATCACGAACAGTTCGAGCGACATGCCCGCGATCTCTTGTTCTTCGATGCCGACGATGCGGCCGACGCCGTGAGCCGGGTAGACCACGAACTCGTTGGCTTTGAAGCCGTGACGCTGGTTGACCGGCTTTTTCTGCACGGCCAGCAGCTGACGGGTCGCGGCGGTGCGTTCAGCGATAGCCTTCGGCGACTGGACGGTGCCCGCAACAGGAGCACTGATCTTTTGGCCAACCGGCTTGTGCGTGGCGGCTGGGACGGCGCGCTGGACCGGTGCTGCTGCCGCTTTCGCGGCGATGGCGGCTGGCACAGGCATAGCGGCTTTGAGCGCGAGCATCGGCTTTTTGACGGCCAGCTCAGGCTTCACGGCGGCCTTGATGGCAGCAACTGGCTTCGCGACCGGCTTGACGGCAACGACTGGCTTGACGGCGACGACTGGCTTGACTGCTACAACCGGCCTGACAGCGAAGACTGGCGCTTTTGTTTTCAGCACAGGCTTTGCAGCGGCATCCACCTTGGCGGGCAGCGGCTTGGAAACGGGTTTGACGGCTTTCTTGACGGGGGCGGCGGCGACCTTTGCGGCGGGGGCTTTGCGCGGCGCCAACTTGGACGCAGCCTTTGCGATACCCGGGACCTTTTTCTTCTGAGCCATTTCGTTCATCTCACTCTAGCGTACGAGCCCAAAAAGCCTTAAGAGCCATTTGAACCACGGTTCAACCGGACAACCGGCGAACCGCTGGAACCAGGCGCACACACACCGCGCCCGGCGATACACGCGCATTGGACCACGCCCTTACTCTTTCGAGAGGCCGTCCCCTGCGCGTTCGTTTTTGGCCTAGCTATGCAAAATCCCAAACGGCTCTGACTTGGCCCAGCGACGCCCCACGTCGATTTATTGAAACCTGTCCGTCAGAGCTGGACAGGCCTCTTTTGTTCGCGGCCGTTTTGGATTTGTGCTCACTTAACGCCATCACAAGCCCATCCTAACATATCCTTGACGGAAATTGAAGGGTGGAGGCCTGAGACACTCTGGTGGAGCTTAACCGTTAGGCTTAAGTTGCCGAGACAAAACACTTGAGAATTGGAAAAAATCTACCAGTAACCGGCGGTGCTTGGCAAAATTTAGCGTCAGTCGCCTGTGCCTGGGCTGGATGAGAAATATTTTTCGAATTTGCCCGCTTCGTCCTTATGAGCGTCGGCATCCTCGGGTGATGGCTTCTTGGCCGTGATGTTGGGCCAGCTCTCGGCATACTTACGGTTGAGCTCGAGCCACTTCTCTATGTTGGGTTCAGTGTCGGGCTTGATGGCATCAACCGGACATTCCGGCTCGCACACGCCGCAGTCGATGCACTCATCGGGATGGATGACGAGCATATTTTCGCCTTCGTAGAAGCAATCAACCGGGCAGACTTCAACGCAATCGGTGTATTTGCACTTGATGCATTTTTCATTGACGATGTAGGTCATACTGCTTCCTGGTCGATACTACCCTGCCAGCGTGCCGCTTGACGCGCCGGGGCTCAGCTTTGCTTGAAGGGGTCCTTCAATCGTTCGGTCGCCCGCCGTTCCCGTTTTGTCGGCCGCCCGGCGCCCGAGGGCCGGACGCCGTGAAGACCGACCGCTGGATCGGGACCGCCGTTTGACGGGCCAGCCTGCCGGGCATCCGGGCGCGATGATGTGGTCCGATCCGGCGCAGGTGTCAATTCCCGAAACAAGCGCGCCGCTTCTGGCGCCGGGCCGCGCCTGACGCCGATCGAGACAACCTCGACCACTCTGACAATCGGACCGAGCGTGAGCGTGACGACATCTCCGGGTTTCAACCACAGGCTTGGTTTGTTGACCTTGACGCGGTTTACGCGGATTTTGTTGCGCTCGATCAAGGCCTGCGCGAGCGTGCGGCTTTTGGCGAGGCGGGTGAACCACAGCCACTGATCCAGCCGCTGACCGGCTGTTGCAAGCGGATCGGGAGCGGGCGTCGCGGCGCTCATCGCGAGCCTGGGCCCTCACCGCGCTTGTCCATGCTGGCCTTGAGGGCTGCAAGTTTCGCAAAGGGCGAATCCGGATCTAGGCCAGCCGACCGCTTGGGCGGAGCGGCCGTGATGACCTCTGGCTGGCGGCGGTGATCGTCGCGGCGGCCTTTTTCGCGATCACGGTCACGCGGACCCGATCCCGGCCGGGCGGCGCCTGGGCCTGGCCCTGAGCCTGCGCCTGGGCCGCGCGGACGATCGCGTTCGCTGCGCTCACGGTTTGGACCGTTGCGGTTTGCATCCGCACGATTGGGCTCGGCTGGACGGCGGTCGCGCGTGGCGTCGCGACTGAGACGCGGACCGCGGTCGCGCTCGGGACGCGGCGAGGCGCTGTCTGGCGCGGCGGCCGGTACGGCTTCTGTTCCAGCTGCGGCAGTCGCTGCCGGCCGGTCGATTGGGGTGCTGACGTTGCGGTCACGGCGCGGGCCATTGCCGCGCCGGTTTTCACGCGGCTGCGGGCGTTCACTGCCGCGCTCACTGCCTCGTTCACTGGCGCGTTCGCCGCGCGGATGACGGCGCGGGCGCCAAACGTCTTCGAATTGTATGACATCAGCTGCTGCCACCGGTGCGACAGACGGCCCTTCGGCTGGCGCAGGCCGCTCGGCAGCAGGCTGCGCTGCCGCGATAGCGGTCGTTGTTTCCTCACTCGTGGCGGCCGGAGCTGCCGAAACGCTGGCGCTGTCAGCCGCAGTTTCTTGTGGCGTTTCTGCTACCGTCTCTTGGACGGCTTCTGGAACGCTTTCAGCAACGGCTGGTGCCGGTGCCGCCAGCGTCACCGCTGGAACGGCAATGGGCCGGCGGTCCAATCGAAATCCGAGGGCCGTCAGCACGACCCCCAATTCGGCCGCCGAGCAGCCGAGGATCGACATCATTTCCTCGGTCGCTTTGAAGCCGCCGTCGCCGGTCGAGCCTTTCGGCGGCGCGTCGGTTTTTTCGGGGCTTGAGCGCCACGCGAGCAGCGGGCGGATCTGATCGGCGAGCCGCTCCAGAATGTCGAGGCGCACGGCGCGCGGCCCGCAGACATGGAAGCCGTAAGCGCGGTACAGCGCTTCGGGCGTCGCTGGATCGGTTGCAGCCGATGTCAGGCCCGGACGCGGCAGCTGCGGCTTCACGGCTCCCTCTGCGCCTGTTGCTACCGGCGATTTCAGCAGCCAGAGCGTGGCGGCCAGATCAGCGGACGCCGGCTTCAGCATTGGCGGGAAGAAAATGTTGAAGGCGCCAAAACGCAAACCGTATTTGCGCAAATCGGCGCGCGAAGTTTGGTCCAGCGCGTTGATCTCGTCGGCAACGGTATCGCGCTTCAAGACGCCAAAGTTTTCTTTCAGGCGGAACGCAATGCCGCGCGCCAGGCCTTGTAAATCGCTGGCATTCGACATTTCTGCCAACGGCTTCAGCTTGTCTGCGATCAGATCCTTCAGCCAGGTCTGTAGGCGCGCCGTTACTTTTTCGCGATCGGCTTCGCTCAGATGCTCATCGGCGAGCAGCGCTAAGGTTGGCTGTAACGGGTCGGCAGCGGCTTCGAGCGTCGCGACCTCGTCGTCGCGCCAAAGGACGCGGCCATCACGCGACAACTTGAACGCATCGTTCTGAGCGGCCGCCACACGGCGCGCACGCATGCCAAGCTCACGCGTCACAACTTGGGTTGCGGCCTGACGGGTTGCTTTGCCGTTCATGCCGTCGTCAGCGGCATCCAGCGTAAAGCGGAAGCCTTTGAGGCGGCCGACGAAATGATTTTCGACCGTGATCGCACCATCTTCGGCGATGTCGGCTGAGAGTTCGTCTTTGTCCCGCATACCCTTCATCAGTGCACTGGTCCGGCGGTCCACGAAGCGCAACGTCAAGCGCTCGTGGAGGGCGTCGGAGAGACTATCTTCGATATCGCGCGTCTTGTTCTGCCAATGGACAGGGTCTTTCAACCAATCCGGGCGATTGGACACGAAGGTCCAGGTCCGGATATGAGCGAGCCGTGTGGAGAGCGTATCTATATCGCCATCGGTCCGGTCCGCCAGTGCAACTTGCTTGGCAAACCAGTCTTCCGGGATCTGGCAGGAGCCCGTTGTGACATACTTATAGAGCGTTGCCACTAGTTCGGCGTGGTTGGCGGCTGAAATCTTGCGATAATCGGGCACCTGACAGACGTCCCACAACTTACTCACGGCTGCTGGCGTCACGGCAATGGCGGTAATTTCGCTGTCCGCGCAGACGGCTTCGAGAGCGGCGACATCGTCCGAAGTGCGGGCGCGGGCCAAACGGGCTTCGCGCGGGAATTCGCGCAGACTTTCATGCAGCCGGGCCAGCGTCGAAAAATCGAGCTTGCGATTGCGCCATTGCAGCAGGCGCACACTGTCAAAGCTATGGGTTTCGAGACGCTCGACCATTTCGGCATCAAGCGCTTCGGCGCCGCCCGTCACGCCAAACGAGCCGTCATTCATGTAGCGGCCCGCGCGGCCGGCGATCTGGCCGATTTCACCGGCGGTCAGATTGCGGTGGTTGTGGCCGTCGAATTTGCGCAATGCCGAGAAGGCGACGTGATCGACATCGAGATTGAGACCCATGCCAATGGCGTCGGTCGCCACCAGAAACTCGACGTCGCCGGATTGATAGAGCGCGACTTGAGCGTTGCGGGTGCGCGGCGACAGCGAGCCGAGCACGACCGCTGCGCCGCCGCGCTGACGGCGGATCAACTCGGCAATCGAATAGACTTCTTGGGCGGAGAACGCGACGATGGCGGTGCGGGCCGGCATGCGGGTGATTTTTTTCTCGCCCGTGTAGCTCAGCTTCGAGAG
>JANMOL010000301.1:0-5594 GCA_031369245.1 Hyphomicrobium sp.
GATTTTGAATCAGCACGTTGGACGTTGTTTTGACTGTTCCATCAGCGTTTGTGCCGCCTGAGTCAGTCCGTACGATGCCGGTGACAGAAGCCGATCCGGCGGCGAGTTTGATGATCGTTTCGCCCATACCGGCGCCGCTGAAGACGGTCTCGCTACCGACCCGCAACGCGCCGTCGGAGGCTTTGCCGGTGCCGGAAACGGTGAACGTTCCCGCTGACAAGGTCACAAAGCCACCGGTGTGCCCCGCGACGGCGTCGAGTGCAGACTGGATGGCAGCCGTTTGTGCGGCGGGCGAAAGTGTTGCGTCAATCGTCAGGGTTTTGGCGACGGAACCCGAATATCCGAATGTCAATGACAGCATTTGCGCGCTCCATTTTGAGGCGCCCCTGCGGTCTGTTTTGCAAAGCTCAGACCATAAAATTCATGATAATTTTATGACGAGAAATCGCTGACGAAAATGGCGGCCTGCAGCGCGCTTCCTTCCCGGGTTGAGGCGCGCTGCAGGCCCTGCAAGAAAAATTGATGAAGACAGTATGCTCCAATTGTCGCTTGGAACCGTCGCAAGGTTCAGTGCCGTCGGTAACAGGCTATTCGGCAGCGCAGGCGCTGGGATGCGGCCCGGAATGGCCCGACAGGCTGGTGATTGTGGGTGTGCGGCCTGACAGCGGATTGCCGGGGTCCCAGGCGACTTCAATGGTATCGAAGCGGCTGGCGAGCGCATCGTAGATCAGCAGACGGCCCGCTAGGCTCTCACCGAGTCCAAGGATTTCTTTGATCGTCTCGGTCGCCTGCAACGTGCCGATGACGCCTGCGACCGGGCCGAGCACGCCGGCTTCGGAGCAATTCGCGACGAGCCCCGCAGGTGGGGCTTCGGGGAACAGGCAGCGCAGTGTCGGGTAAGGCGTGCCGTCGGCTTTTGTTTCATGCGGCCGGAACACCGACACGTATCCGTCGAGCGCGCCGAGAGCTGCGTAGACGAGCGGGCGTTTGGCAAAATAGCAGGCGTCGGCGACGAGGTAGCGGGTCGCGAAATTGTCGGATCCGTCGGCGACGATATCGTAGCGCGCGATGATGTCGAGTGCGTTGCTGGCTGTCAGGCGCATGGCATGCGGTTCGACGGTGACCAGTGGATTAATGCTCTCAATAGTGGCTGTCGCGCTTTCGACCTTGAGGCGTCCGGCGTCGCGCGTGGTGTGTGCCACCTGGCGCTGCAGGTTGTCGATCGCAACGGTATCGTCATCGATGATGCCGAGTGTGCCGACACCGGCCGCCGCAAGATACAGCAGGACCGGCGAACCGAGCCCGCCCGCGCCGATGATCAGCACCCGTGCAGCCTTGAGCTTTTGCTGGCCCTGTGCGCCGACCTCACGCAACACGAGGTGGCGCTTATAGCGCTGGACCTCGTCTGGCGTGAGTGCCGTCATACCGTCCTGCTAGCTTTTGATTTGCGGATCGAGGAACAACTCGCTCGAGTAATAGCGCTCGGCCGATGACGGCGCGAACGTCACGATGGTCTTGCCCGCCATCTCCGGTTTTTGCGCGACCGTCAAGGCTGCTGCCAGATTGGCACCGGTTGAAATGCCACCCGGGATGCCTTCGACCTTAGCCAGCATGCGCGACATCTCGAAGGCCATGTCGCTTGGAACCGTGATGACTTCATCGATCAGATCGCGCTGCAGAACGGTTGGGATGAAGCCAGCGCCGATGCCTTGAATTTTATGCGGGCCGCGCGGCTGGCCTGACAGGATCGCGCTGGTTGATGGTTCAACCGCGAAAATCTTGATACCCGGGATGCGGACTTTCAAAACCCGGCCGCAGCCGGTCAGCGTGCCGCCGGTGCCAACGCCCACGACCAGCGCATCGACCTTTCCGTTGGTATCGTTGAAAATTTCGACGGCGGTTGTCTGTTCGTGCACCAGCGGGTTCGCCGGGTTATCGAATTGACCAGCGATGACGGCGTCGGGCAGCGTCTTGGCAAGTTCTTCTGCGCGCGCGACGGCGGCGGGCATGCCGCCGGGACCGGGCGTCAATTCAAGTTCAGCACCGAGATGGGTGAGAATTTTGCGCCGTTCGATCGACATGGTTTCCGGCATCACGAGGATCAAACGATAGCCGCGCGAGGCTGCAACGAACGCAAGACCGACGCCGGTGTTGCCCGATGTCGGTTCAATCAGAACAGTCTTGCCGGGCGTGATGCGGCCGTCGGCTTCAAGCCGGTCGATCATCGAAACGCCAATGCGATCCTTGACGGACGACAGCGGATTGAAGAACTCGAGCTTCATCAGAATGTCGGCGGTGACGTTGGCAGCCGCTGTCACCTTCGCGAGCCGGACGAGCGGCGTATGGCCGATCGTTTCTGCGATGTTTTCATAAATGCGGCCGCGCCCCCAGGTGCGTGTGGCTGCAAGTGTTTTAATGTCGATCTGGTTCATGGGACGTCCTGGTTTGCTATCGAGAGGCCGCTCAAAGCCATGGAGCGGACGGCCGTGTTGTGGTTCTGGCAGGTTCGGCTGCAACGCTCAAGTGCAGGACATGCCATCGCGGTCAAGATGCGCTGGATCGCGGCCTATCATCGAACGCGCTTTGGCAGCTTTCGGGCGGACTTTTTCGACTCGGGCGTGTTTGGCGTAACGGATTTTCTAATCGCAGTGGGCTTTGCAGATCGTGGTATTTTGCCGGCTGCGACACCCGTCGATCCAAAACCGCCCGCGCCGCGATCCGTTCCCGAAAGCTTTACAGTTTCGGTCAGGGTTGCCTGGCTGACGGGGGCGATGATCATTTGCGCGATACGCTCGCCACGCCGGACCGTAAACGGCTCGGTGCCGAGGTTGATGAGCATGACGGAGACTTCGCCGCGTTAGTCGGCGTCGATTGTGCCGGGGCTATTGAGCACCGTTATGCCGTGTTTGGCAGCGAGCCCCGAACGCGGCCGGACCTGGGCTTCAGTGCCAGCCGGCAACTCATACATCAAGCCTGTCGGAACAAGCACACGGTGGCCCGGCAATAGCGTGACGGGTGCAGCCTCAGGAAGCGCTGCGATCAAATCCATGCCGGCGGCCGAGCGCGTCTGGTAGGCGGGCAACGGCAAGCCTTTGGCGTGCGCCAAGCGCTGCACTTTGACCTTCACGCGGCTGGAGTTCGTCATTCGGCAGCGGCCCGCTTGTGATCGAGGTGCTCGGCAGCGCGGCGCATCAGCTGGCCCGCGACATCAATCTTACTCATCTCCGGCCAGTGTTCGACGCCCGACGGGGTGACCAGCAGCACGGTGTTGCGATCGCCGCCCATCACGCCGGCTTCGGGTGAGACGTCGTTGGCGACGATCCAATCCGCGGCCTTGGATTTGCGTTTCTTCTTGGCGTGCGCGAGCACGTCCTCCGTCTCGGCCGCAAACCCGATCACGAGCGCCGGGCGTGCCTTCGTCAGGTGTCCCACGGTTTTGAGGATGTCGGTGTTTTCGGCCAGCTTGATCGACGGTGGATCAGCGTCTGACGATTTTTTGATTTTCTCGGGCTTTGGCTTGGCCGCACGCCAGTCGGCAACGGCGGCTGCAAAGACTGCGATGTCGGCGGGCAGTGCAAGGCGGACCGCTTCGAGCATTTCAGCTGCCGTGACCACGCGAACAATGTTGACGCCCGGCGGATCAGCCAGCGTCACCGGGCCGGAGATGAGCGTGACCGTTGCGCCGAGTTCGGATGCCGCGGCGGCAATGGCGTGGCCCTGCTTGCCCGATGAGCGGTTGGCGAGATAGCGCACCGGATCGATCGGCTCGTGCGTTGGCCCGCTGGTCACCAGCACGTGCTTGCCAGTGAGCGGCTTTGGCAGTGCTGCCCGCGGCATGAGCCATTGCTCGATCGCGGCCATCAAGTCGGGCACCTCGATCAAGCGGCCTGGACCGGCTTCGCCACGCTCGGCCATTTCGCCGGTCGCGGGGCCTGTGATGTGAATGCCATCACGCTTGAGCTGGGCGACATTTCGTTGGGTCGCAGGATGCAGCCACATGCGCGGGTTCATGGCGGGTGCCAACAGCACCGGCTTATCGGTCGCGAGCAGCACGGTGGTTGCGAGGTCGTTGGCGTGGCCGCCCGCCATCTTGGCGATCAGGTCGGCTGTTGCGGGCGCGACGACGATGAGGTCGGGATCGCGCGCTAAGCGGATGTGGCCGATCTCGCGTTCGTCATCGAGATCGAACAGGCTGGTGAAAACGCGCTCGTTGGTCAGCGCACCCACCGACAGGGGAGTGACGAACTGTTCAGCCGCCTTGGTCATGACGACGCGCACGCCGTGGCCGCGCTCGCGCAGGCGGCGGATCAGGTCGAGGCATTTGTAGGCGGCAATGCCACCGCCGATGATCAAGAGGATGCGTTTTTGTGCGGCCATTTCGTCGCCAATCCGCGTTCAAGTTCTGAGTGATCTCTAGCACAATCAGGGCCAGAGAACCGTTAATGCGGCTTGATCGCCACGCCGTTAAGGAAACGTGGCGCTTGCCCTGACGTGGCGCATGCAAGGGCCAGCCACGAGGGTCATAAAATGGCGGACGAGCACTGTTGCTGCGAGCCGTGAACCAGCGGCCAGAAGCCCGTGATCAAAAAGGTTGTGCGCTACCTTGACGCAGCAGGTCCCATGAGTCATGGTGCCGGTGCTTTTGCACTTGGGCTGTGCTGAAAGCCTCAGAAAACTAATAAAAGGCCCAAGTCTAGGGATGAAAAGAACGGGGTGGCGCGGAAACGCGCTGCCCCTTTCTCGTTGCCGGCGCCGCACGCTTTCTGCAAGCTCTGGCGCTGCAGGTCACAACGCGCGTTTGTAGGTTTCCGGCACAAACAGCAGGCCAATAATGGCGGTCATCAGGGCGATCCCAATGGGATACCACAGCCCGAAGTAGATATCGCCGGACTGCGCAACCATCGCGAACGAGGTAGCGGGCAACAAGCCGCCGAACCAGCCGTTGCCGATGTGATAGGGCAGCGACATGCCCGAATACCGGATACGCGTCGGGAACAGCTCGACAAGGGCTGCTGCGATCGGCCCGTAGACCATGGTGACGTACAGCACGAGTGTCGTCAGCAGGGCGATCAGGGTCAGCTTTTGCACCGACCAGATATCAAACAGTTGGGCGAAGTTGGCGAGGCCTGCCGCTGGGTCGATCGGGATTTTGACGATCTCGGCGTTGTCGGGCTTGGGATAGCCGGCCGCCGCCAGTTCCATTGCCAAAGTTTTCGCGAAGGCTGGGTCCATTGCGGGGACCGGCGCGCCGCCGTTGATGGTGACGGTCGCGAGCGTGCCGGGCGGAGCCGCGATCGTTGTGTATTGTACTGCTGACTTGGCCAGCAGCTCCTTGGCAATATCGCAGGACGAGGTGAATTTCGATTTGCCGGTCGGGTTGAACTGGAATGAGCACTCGGCAGGATCGGCTGTAACGGTCACCGTCGCTGTACTCTGGGCCCGGTGCAGGGCCGGGTTAGCAGTCTCTGTCAGAAGGTGAAACAGCGGGATATAGGTCAGGGCGGCGAGCAGGCAGCCCGACAGGATAATGGGCTTGCGGCCGATCCGGTCGGACAGCCGTCCGAAAAACACGAAAAACCCGGTGCCCAGGATCA
>JANMOL010000302.1:0-7074 GCA_031369245.1 Hyphomicrobium sp.
CTTACCGCTCGTCCTCGCCGCGGCCGTCGATCCCGGCTGGACGATGCTTGGTCTCACGTTTGGCCTCTTCGCGATTTCCGAACCGCTCATGGGGCACATTATTGAACCGGTCGTGCAGGGCAAGACAACGGGCTTATCGACGCTGGCGATTCTCATCGCGACGGCCTTTTGGACCCTGCTCTGGGGGCCACTAGGCTTGCTGCTGGCAGTACCTTTGACGCTCGTTCTGGTTTCGGTTGGCCGCCATCTCGAGCCGATGTCGTTTTTCAATGTTCTGCTGGGCGACGACCAGGCGCTTAGCGGGTCAGAGAAATTTTATCAGCGCATCTTGTCCGGCGACTCCGACGATGTGGTTTCGCAAGCCAAAGATCTCATGCAGGACATGAGCCTCACGCAGTACTACGACACGATCGTGCGCGACGCGCTCACCAGCGCCGCGCGTGACGCAGAGCGCAACCGCTTCGATGACGGGCGGCTGTGGGAGATCAACGCCACCGTGCAGGATGTTGTGCTGCTCCTTGCCGATGACGAGGAGCTGGACAGCCCGGCAGCACAGCCCGTGGTCGCATGTATGGGCGCGCGCTCGGCACTTGACGATGCGGGCGCACGGATCGTCGCGAGCCTGCTGGCGCAACGCGGGATTGCCGCCAAAGTCATCGCCCCGAACGACTGGAGCGCGCTAGCAGATTTGGCTCCGCGCGTGATCTGCGTCGGAGCGTTCACAGGCCGCTATCGGCTCAACCACGCTTTGCGAAACGCTGCACGCGTCAGTCGCGGCGCGCAGGTTATTGGCGCTTGGTGGTCGACAGACAGCGCGACCGCTGGTGCCGGCCCGCCAGCTGGCCAACAAGCGGCAATGCTCGCAATGTCATTTGATAGCGCCGTGAGTGCCGTGGCATCCGCAGCTGGCGAGCCTGCGATCGTCGCCAGCCTCTCTGAAGCTGCAGCGTAGCGTCCGTTACGACTTGCGCCATAGTGAGTTTGCTGCGACACGCGCGATGCTTTTTGCTTGGCGGCCAAGGCGGCCCCATCGAAAAGGGCCATGATTTGATAAAGGAACAGTCACATCGCTAGTCAGGACGGCGGGTTCGCTGGTCGCACGCAGCCGGCCGCTGTACAGATCGATCGCCGCCTGCGCAACTTCGTGGACATATCCCTGAGCCAGACGAACTGTGAATTCGCCCTTGAGGCTCGTATATAGCTTCTTCGTCAACCGCTCGCGCGCTTCGTTCGTGACAGCGGCAACGGGATTGAGCAGCCGAACAATGCGCCAGATATCATAGCCCCGTTCGGCCCAGTCGACCGCAATGCGCCACTCATAGAGCCGCAGAAACTGGCGAACCGTGATCTGATCACCGAGCGGGACATTTTCTAAAACGACAGGTCGCAAGCGTGCAGAGACGCGTTCAGCCAGCAACAGCGCTTCGGGCAGTGTAAAATTCCACAGCGGATTGACTTCCCCAGGATGCATTTCGGAGGAAACCAGCCGGATCGTGGTCAGCGCGAGGGTCTTCAGCGCTTCTTCGCCAAGCACGGTTTCAGGGGTGAGCGTGGTCGAAAATTCATTGACGCGTTTCCAGGCTTTTTGCTCACGCTCTGTCCAAATCGATGGTGCAATATCCGTCGCTGGCGTATCGGAAACCGGCGCTGTTTCGGGCCCGCTCAAAAGCCACCACTGAAAGGCGCTGGTCAAAGTCACGAGACACAAGGCAGCAAGCGCCCAGTACATCAGGTAGCCGTGCTGCCAAAGCCAGATTGAGCCGAGTGGAATGAGCGTAATTGCAGGCAGAATGAGGCTCGTTGTTGAGAGCGCTACGATCAGCATTCGATTGCCACGACGACGCTGCATGCAGCCTCCATCAACGATTGTATTCTGAGCTAAAAAATGGCCCGGCCAGAGCCTCAGTTCTCATGGCGTTTCATGTCATTGGCCGATCACGACCAGCGCGGCACCCGCGCGCTGCGGGCAATGCGTTGGATGACGCTTCGCCCAAGGGGCTCTACAGTTTGGCTAATGCCGTCATCAAGAAGGAATGTCCGTTTAGCTCGATCTCTCGCGCGTAAAGTTTTCACGGCTGGGGCTCATAGTTTGCCAGCTTGACGGGCATCAACTGTCAATGCGCCGGCTGACACGAGCCTGATCAGCCCTCGGTCTCGCTCAGAACGATTTAGTTCAGAAAACCTGCGAAATGCAGCCCGACGATGACAACGACAGGAACTCCAGCCGTCCATAGAATGATATTACGCATTTTAACCTCCACACTGTCATGCCAGTAGGAAAACACAGCTGTGAACGGAAAGTTCCGACTGCGTGCCGCTGGTGCGTGCCATGGCAGGGATTTGGGAACTCATGCTGGCAAAGCGCGTTGTGAAAACAGCTCGTTGGTAAAAGCGGAGACTATGTCATGTTCACAGGCAGCTTCCTGATATTTGCTTGGATTTTTCTCGCTCCGGCCGTTGCGGCCGTCTTACTATCCGTTTCGAGTGTGAGTGCCAGTGCGCTCAGCCAGCGTGATCAGCAACGGGTCAGCGCTAGCCCGTCAGTGACGGGTCCTTACTAAAAAAATGCCAAATGATCAGCCGCTGCAGTAGGCCAGCGGCTGCTTTCAACTTTTCGATTATGTCCAGGCCTGGACGTTCTCATTAGATTGCCGTCTTGCCGGGTCACGCATAATGAGCTGCAGGAGCGGCAAACGCTCAGGGCGGGCTGGTGGAGAGGGCTGGTTTCGAACCAGCGTAGGCGAAGCCAACGGATTTACAGTCCGTCCCCTTTAACCACTCGGGCACCTCTCCGGTCCGCCTTGATGGCCGCGGTCATACCGCGTCACCCAAACGAAAGCGCCCTGCCATAGCCGGCAGGGCCTTCGCTTGCGTTATCTTCAAGCGCCCCTTCCCTGTCAATCGGAAAAGCGGCAAGGTCCCGCCTCGCGCGCAACCCAATCCCAAGAGGCGTAACTTGACAATCCCGCCCGTGAAGAAAACGTGGCACAAAAGTGGTGCACCCGCTCCCAAAACAGACAGTCATTTTGCAGCGCTGCGGCGTGCGGAACGTGACGAGCGCGAGCGCGTCTTGGGGCCGTTGAAGGTTGACGACAGCGACGTTTCGTTGCGCTTGTTTGGCATGCATGCGGTCGAGGCCGCGCTCAAAAACCCTCACCGCAAAATCAACCGGCTGGTGCTGACCGAGAATGCCGAGCGGCGCTTGATCGACACGTTGGGACCGCTGACGGCTGCGGTCGAACGCACCTCGCCGCGTGATCTCGACAAAATTCTTGGACCCGACGCCGTCCACCAGGGCGCGATGCTCGAGACCGAAGATCTGCCGGAGCCGGAGTTCAAAGATCTCTATGAAAACGCCAGCGGCCGCCCGCTGATCGTGCTCGATCAGGTGACCGACCCGCACAACGTCGGCGCGATTTTGCGTTCGGCGGCGGTGTTTGGCGCAGCCGGCCTCGTGATGACGCGGCGGCATAGTCCGCCACTCAACGGCGCGCTGGCGAAATCAGCGTCGGGCGCGCTCGAACTGGTGCCGGTCGCGCTGGTGCAGAATCTATCGGCGGCGCTGACCGAGCTGAAAAACGTCGGTTTTGTCCTGCTCGGGCTCGACAGCACGGCGGATGCGGCGATTGAAGACACCGATTGGTCGCGCCCGACGGCGATCGTCATGGGCGCTGAAGGCAAAGGCCTGCGCGAACTGACGCAAAAAACCTGCGACCACCTCGTGAAAATCACCACCGATGGCTTGATTGACAGTCTCAATGTCTCAAATGCCGCGGCCATCGCGCTGCATACCGCGGCATTGGCGCGACGGCGGACATGAAAAATGCCAGCGCAGGAACTGCGCTGGCATCAATTGCGTGGCCAAGATCTTCGACTTTATCAATCGCAAACGCCATCAATCACAAACGACTGGGCGTTCGCAAATGTAACGGCCGCCACGGCACACTTCATCGCCATAACGGTTTTCAAAGCAGCGGCGTCCGGCCCAATGACATTCGCGCGGACCACGATAGCAACGCTCGCCCTCGTCCTCGTAACGTGAGTAATAACGCGGGCCGCGATCGTAGGCGTGGGCTTGCGAGGCCGCGCCGATCAAGCCAAGGCCGATGATGCCAGCAGCAATGCCGAGGCCAACACCACGGCGTGCTTCGGCTTGCGGCGCTGACGCTAACGTCATGCCGAAAACCATCGTCAGCGCCATCAGCGCGTGTGTGATTTTTTTGAACATGGGTTTCTCCCCAGAGTTGAAGGCCGCCCACGGCAGCAATGATAGATCGAAACTCACGGAGAACGCATTCGTTCCCCTATGAGTTCGATCATCACTGAAACCACATGAATGTGGCATGAACGCGTGACGGCCGCGGCAACGTACCTTCAACACTGGCGAGATTACTGACCAGATTACTGGCGAGATTTAGTCGCGCTCACCAGTGGCCGCGACGGTGGCCGCCGTGGTGGCGGTAATGCCACTCCACGTGATGGTACCCAGCGCGGTTTGCGCCCCAGGCCGCGTGATACGGCGGCAGGCTGCCGCTATAACGCTTGACGCGCGGCGGGCCCCAAAACCCCGAGTTGTAGTACGGATAATACCCCTGCGGAGCATAGGAGTACGCGTACGGGTCGGTGTTGCGGTGCGTCAGATAGACATGGTTGTAGCGCGGATAATAAACCCAGTGACGAACCGTGCGCAGACGGCCCCAGCCGGCAGGCTGATCGGGGCGATCCCAGCCGAAGGCGTTGGCGGATTGCGGGATGGCGGCTGCCAGCGACAGTGCGGCCGCGGCGAGCACGAAGAGGCTCTTGATACGCATGACTTTACTCCTCGAAGGTGCCGCGCTGCTGGACCAAGCGAACGCGGTAAACAATCCGGTAATCTTTGCTCGAGAATAGCTAACGCTTGGTTTAAATCCAGCGCAAGGCATCGTTTTGACGGCGCAGGGCTATCGACGAATTGGCAACGGTCCTTCGCGCGTAGCCGATTGGTTAATCAATTCCTCACCGGTACAGCCTGAGACTGGCACAATGCGATTCGACTGGTTCGTCTGCACCGGCCGAAGAGCCTCGGCGCCGCCACGGCGCAGACCCGCACTGGACCCTCAGCAAGGCGATTTAAGTGACCCGGCGCAAAGACAAAAAGCAGGACGAGCACGAGCGCATGTCGGTTGCCATGCGCCGGCTAGAAGAGCTGTTGCAAAATCCAGGACCCGGCATCACCGTCACGCCCGCTGGTGAGACCGCCGGTCCGCGATTTGCGCGCGAGAGCGAGCAGGGCGCGGCGGCCTACACGGAGCCCGCCAGCGACGGGTCGATCGACGCTGAACTGGGCTTCGATCCGCCAGCGGCAACACCCGCTGAACTGGCACCCGCACCCGCCGCACGCGCCAAGAGTAATCAAGCAACGCCGGCATCGTGGGCTTCTAAAATTGGTTCTGGGCCCGATGCGCCGCCCCAGCGCATTCAAAAAACTGAAAGCCGCACAGCGCTACCGCGGCCATCCAAAGAGCGAAAAGTCTTCAAGCCGTCGGCGACCTCCGGCGGCCTGTTCGGCATTTTCTTGAGCTGGATGCTCGGCCCGCGTGATAGCGAAGTTAAAGACGCCGTCGCTGCCAGCCGGCGAGCGCTCAACGCCACGTTTTTGTTCAGCGCCGTCATCAATGTTTTGATGATGGCCGGTCCGCTGTTCATGCTGCAGGTTTACGATCGCGTACTGACCTCGGGCTCGTTTCCAACGCTGATTTCGTTGTCGATCATTACCGCTGGCCTCTATGGCATCATCGGCATGCTTGAGTTCTCGCGCTCGCGCATCGTCGGCCGGGTTGGCGCGGAAATCGATCAGCGGTTGAGCGATCGTATTTTCGAAGCTTCATTGCGCAAGAGCCTCGCGACACAAGGTGCGGCTGGCCCGTCGCTGCGCGAACTCGACAGCTTCCGGCAGTTCATTTCAGGGCCCGCGCCGCTGACGTTCTTCGATGCACCGTGGACGCCGGTCTATCTGTTCGTGATCTTCATGACCCATTGGCTGCTAGGCGTGGCAGCCACCATTGGCACGCTTTTGCTGCTGTGCATGGCGTGGGTCAGCGAGCAGCGCGGCCGTCAGCCGTTGACGCAGGCCGGACAGTCGGTTGCCAAAAGCCTTGAGATGGCCGAGACCGGCCAGCGCAACGCTGAAGCCATTACCGCCATGGGAATGCTGGGCGCCTATCGCGCGCGCTGGCAAACACTCAACGCCGAAGGCCTCGGATGGCAGCTGCTGGCGTCGGACCGTCTCGGCGGCATGTCGGCTGTCACAAAAACCGTGCGGCTTTTGATGCAGTCGCTGATGCTGGCGATTGCTGCGGGCCTTGCCATCAACGGTGCGATCTCGGCTGGGGCGATCATTGCCGCAACGATTATCTTTGGCCGCGCCTTGGCACCCGTTGAGCAGGTCGTCGGCCACTGGCGCGGGTTCATCAAGGCGCGCGAAAGCTATTACAAACTCGAAGAGGTCTTGACCTATGCGCCAGCTGACCGGCAGCGCACCGCGTTCCCGCGGCCGAAGGGCTTCCTCGAAGTCCAGAACGTGCGGGTCGCAGCCCCTGAATCCCGCAACATCATTTTGAACGGCATCTCGTTTCATGCCAATCCCGGCCAGATGCTGGCCGTCATCGGCCCGAGTGCCTCAGGCAAGTCGACGCTGGTCCGCACGGTCGTCGGGCTGTGGCCGTCGTTTGGCGGTGCCGTCATGCTCGATGGCGCGCGCCTCGACCAATGGCATCCGGAAGATCTCGGCCAGCACATCGGATACCTGCCCCAGAGCGTCGAACTATTCGCTGGAACGGTGAAGCAGAACATCGCCCGCTTCCGCGAAGACGTCACCGACGACCAGGTGATCGAAGCCGCCAAACAAGCTCACGCGCATGAGCTGATCCTGGGCCTGCCGCGCGGCTATGAGACAGAACTCGGCGCGTATGCGACCTATTTATCCGGCGGACAGCGCCAGCGCATCGCGCTCGCCCGCGCCATGTTCGGTACCCCGCCGCTGGTCGTACTCGACGAACCAAACTCGAACCTCGACCGTCCCGGCGATGAAGCGCT
>JANMOL010000440.1:0-3515 GCA_031369245.1 Hyphomicrobium sp.
GAAACGGCGGAAGGCGTCAACAACATCGAAGCGATCGCGGCGGCTTCACCCCGCATGCACGGCATGAGCCTTGGGCCCGCTGATCTCGCGGCCTCGCGCGGCATGAAGACGACGCGCGTCGGCGGCGGTCATCCGGACTACGGTGTGCTGGCGGATGCGAATAAAGATGCAGCGGCGGCGCGCAATTTCTATCAGCAGGATCTGTGGCACTACACCGTTGGCAAAATGGTCGATGCGTGCCTCGCTTATGGCCTCAAACCGTTTTACGGGCCGTTCGGCGATTTCTCGGACGCGGCGGCGTGCGAAGCCCAGTTCCGCAACGCCTATCTCCAGGGCTGCCTTGGTGCGTGGTCCTTGCACCCCTCGCAGATCGACATCGCCAAACGGGTGTTCTCGCCCGACATCAACGAAGTCAAATTTGCCAAACGCATTTTGGACGCCATGCCGGATGGCACGGGCGCGGTGATGATCGATGGCAAGATGCAGGATGACGCGACTTGGAAGCAGGCCAAGGTCATCGTTGATCTGGCCCGCCTGGTCGCCACCAAAGACCCAGAGCGCGCGGCGGCATTTGGACTATAACGAGCGGACACACGAGATCACGGTGCCAGCGGCCGGGCCGGCCGAAAGGGAATGGGCGCTGGCGCCCCATTGCAAGAGTTCGCGACGAGTTCATATGACGGCCATCCGGCAAGCCAAATTTTCGATCGGTCAGGTGGTTCGCCACCGCCTCTACCCGTTTCGCGGGTTGGTGTTTGATATCGATCCGGTGTTCGACAACACCGAGGACTGGTGGCTTGCGATCCCAGAGGACATTCGCCCGCACAAGGATCAGCCGTTTTACCACCTGTTCGCCGAAAACGATGCCTCGACCTACGTGGCTTACGTGTCGGAGCAGAACCTGTTGGCGGACGACAGCGGAAAACCTCTGCGCCACCCCGACATCAGCGACCACTTCGTGCGGGATGATCGCGGCAAGTATCGCCTGCGGACCCGCAACGCCCATTGACGGTGTGCAATGAACACTGGTTTTGCAGATAAAAAAACCGCCCAGGAAATGCCTGAGCGGTTTTCTGAGCGGTTTTCTGCGCCGTCTTCTGGGCGGCTGTTTTGCTTTGCATGAGGTGCTGGCGGCGCCAGCCGCAGCAGCTTTACTTCTTGTCTGGCGCCTTTGCTGCCGGAGCAGCCGCCTTGCCGTCCGTTGAACCCGTCGTCGCAGGGGCGGCACCCGCGGCATTCTTCGCCTGGTCGGCTTTGAACTGCTCCGCAAGCATGGCCTGACGCTCACGGATCTGGCGCATCAGCGAGCCGCGGGCCTCGGCGTACTTCTTGTTGTCGATTGGCGGACCGCCGGCTGCTTCAACGTATCCATCGAGCGGAACCGGGAAGCCGATCGGCTGGGCCGAAGCATTCATGGCCAGAACCATGATGCCGCCACCGGCTGCCATCTGGTCGAGAATGTCTTTGGTGGCCTCGGTCTCAGCCGTGCACCCAGCCGGATGACAGAGCGAATACTTGAGCTCAATCGGCTTCAGTGTTTTTTCATCGACCTTTTCATTCTTGGCTGCAGTGGCCCACTGGTCTTTGGTGTAGACCGCAGCGCGGATGCCCGGCGGGATCGCCATGCCGAGCGGCACCATGATCATGAGTGACTGCTTTTCGCTGCCTTCGACCTGACGGATAGCCGCCGAGACGAGCACCATGCCTGTATTGCCATCGAGCCGCTCATGGTGCGTCAAGCAGAGGTTCTTCTCTTCCTTGACCTCCTTGCCGTCCTTGTCTTTTTTGACCAGCGGGGCTTTTTCACACAGCTTGACCCAAGCACTCTTCATCGCGCCATCGGCGGTTGGCGATGGCTGCCCGGCGGTCGCCGTCGGCGAACCTGCAGCCGGAGTGGCAGCCGCCGCAGCAGGAGCTGCAGCCTTGGCTGGGGCGGCAGCGGCCGCCGGTGCGGCGGGCTTGGCAACCGGAGCAGCGGCGGCCGCGGGCGCAGCGGGCTTGGCAACAGGAGCAGCAGCGGCTGGCGCGGCCGGCTTAGCTGCAGGCGTCGACTCAATTCTTTGCGGTGTAATTTTGATTTCTTTTTCTACGGCCGGCGCTTGCGCCAGCGCTTGTCCCAAAAGGACGGGGCTTGCGACGGCAATCGCCGTCACGGCCATGGCCGACATCGTCATGGCCGAAATCAACGCCTTGCCGCTGTCGCGCAAAACTGCGTGTTTCATGTAGCTAAAAATCCTCGCTTCTATGAGCCGATTCAGGCAGCTCTGCCCCTCTCAACACCGCGCGCAACGGGCGCGGGTCCAGGCGCCAATAGCGCCGTCCCGGTCGCGGACTAAGGCTCGGATTACGGCAATCCCGTGGCCAGCCGCCACTGGCGGTGGGGGCGGTGGCGGGAGGCTGGCGCATCGTTGCTTGGCTGCCACTGCGACAAGCGCGCCAACAGTCCTGGGCGTGCGTCGCAGCCATCACCAGCACGGCCGCACGAAATCGCCTTTTGAACGCCTCAAGACCTGGATTTTGGCGCGATAACAAGAGACAAGGTCATGAGGTGGAGAGCACAATGCACGGTTGGACGGCAAGCTTGATGCTGACGCTGCAGGGAATTTTTTCCCTTGTGACGCCGTGCGCCGCCGAGCCCCGTCCAGCCATCGCCTTGCACGGCAGCCCGGCGCTCGCACCCGATTTCAACAACCTGCCCTACACCAATCCTGAAGCACCGAAAGGCGGCCGGGTGACGCTCGGCATTCTCGGCTCGTATGACAGCCTCAATCCGATGATCGTCCAAGGCATCCCGGCGGCAGGCGTCAGAGAATTCGCGGTTGAAAGCCTGATGGCCCGCGGGCTCGACGAGCCGTTCACGCTCTACGGATTGCTGGCCGAGACGATCGACATCGCCAGCGATGGATTGTCCGTGACGTTCGCGATCAACCCCAAAGCGCAATTCTCGGATCGCTTGCCCGTGACCCCCGCCGACGTCATCAGCTCGTTTGAACTGTTGAAGACCAAAGGCCGTCCGAACCACCGGACGTATTTTGCAAAAGTGACGCGCGCCGAGACGGCCGGCGAGCGGGCCGTGCGCTTTACCTTCCAGGATGCCAGCGATCGCGAACTGCCGCTCATCTTGGGTTTGATGCCGGTGTTTGCCAAACTCGCGACCGATCCAGAAACCTTCGACAAGACCTCGATGCTGCCGCTGACGGGATCTGGCCCCTACACGATCACGCGCATCGATCCGGGCCGTTCGCTGTCATTGACGCGTGATGCCGGGTACTGGGGCCGCGATCTGCCGGTCAATCGCGGGCGCTTCAACTTTGGCGAAATCCGCTTCGACTACTTTCGCGACGGCTCGGTCATGATCGAAGCGTTCAAGCGCGGGCAAATCGATCTGCGTCTTGAAGAAGATCCGGGCCGCTGGGCCGGCGCCTATGACATCGACCCCGTGCGCGACGGCCGCGTGCTCAAGAAAGAATTTGAGATCGGCATTCCAGCCGGCATGACGGCGCTGGTTTTCAATA
>JANMOL010000451.1:0-1691 GCA_031369245.1 Hyphomicrobium sp.
TGCACGTTCGATCCGCCGGTCTCGACGCCGATCTCGCGCAGCACCGCGATCGAGGCGTCGCGCATGATCTGCGATTCTTTGTCGGTCAGCGTCAGCGCCGGCGCGACCGTAATGCTGTCGCCGGTATGCACGCCCATCGGATCGATGTTCTCGATCGAACAGATGATGATGCAGTTGTCCGCCTTGTCGCGCACAACCTCCATCTCGTACTCTTTCCACCCGAGCAGGCTTTCATCGATCAGAATTTGGCCGACCGGAGACGCATCAATGCCGGAGCGCGCGATCAGTTCGAATTCTTCGCGATTGTAGGCGACACCGCCGCCCGTGCCGCCAAGCGTGAACGCCGGGCGGATGATGGCTGGCAGGCCAATCGTATCCAGCGCTGCCATGGCTTCGGCAAATCCGGCCGCGCGATCATACGAGATGACCTGACCAGCGGCGTTGCGGAGTGCCGTTGACGAGGCGATACAGGCGCGCGGGCTTTCCAGGCCAATGCGCTCCATGGCTTCGCGGAACAGTTTGCGATCTTCGGCTTTGTCGATGGCTTCGGCCTTCGCGCCGATCAGCTCCACGCCGTACTGTTTAAGCACGCCCATGTTGTCGAGTGCGAGCGCGGTATTCAGCGCTGTTTGCCCGCCCATCGTTGGCAGGATTGCGTCGGGGCGTTCCTTGGCGATGATCTTGGCAACAACCTCTGGCGTGATGGGCTCGATATAGGTTGCGTCGGCCAAATCCGGATCGGTCATGATCGTCGCTGGATTGGAATTCACCAGGATGATCCGGTAGCCTTCGGCGCGCAGCGCTTTGCAGGCCTGGGTGCCGGAATAATCGAACTCACAGGCCTGGCCGATGACAATCGGGCCAGCACCAATGATGAGGATGGATTTGATATCTGTACGTTTGGGCATAAGCCGGGCTTTTATTGCGGCCGGAGCCATTTGGCTATAGGCCGTGACGCCTCATCGGGCGGCTGTCACCAGTCTGTTGCCAGCCGGTCAGCCGCAACGGCCGCCGGACCGCGGTCGGCGCCGGCGGTCATGTGTCTGTCGTGCGACAGGCGGGCGGCTGGCATCGGGCCAACCGGAGGCCAGTGCGCGAGGCTTGGCCAGATGCTTGGCCGGATTACTTGGCAGGCTCCTTGCCAATCTCTTTGGCGGGAGCAGCCGGAGCTGGCGGCGCCTCGACCACGTCCTTGGGAACCTCTATTTTCATATCAACCGGATAGGCATAGGTCGCCTTGAACAGCGGCGTCGCCTCGCGGCCGGGTGCCAGCAGTGCGTTGCTCAGCGGCATGCCGGTGACGGCGTCGACATAGAACATCCGGAACGCTTCATTTTTGGGCGCGGTCGAATCTTTAAGAACCTCGCCCTCGAGCTTATAGGCCATGGCGTCGCGGCCCTCGATCGTGGCTTTGCCCTTGCAGGCGTAGTTGCCGATGTCGGCCTGCTGTTCGACGACGTTTTCATACATCTGCGCTTTGAGCTGCTGTGTCAGCTCGTTGGACAGCGTCTGCCAGCCCTTGCCCTCGTTGGCCCAAGCTTCGTCTCCGACCAGCACGATTTCCGATGTCTGGTTGGTCAGTGTCTGCGTTACCCGCTGATGCATCTTATCTGGCAGAACGTAGTCGATCTCCATTTTCATCGGGCCGTTTTCGGTGATCATGCTGGTGTTCATGCGAAACCACGAGGTCT
>JANMOL010000488.1:0-7206 GCA_031369245.1 Hyphomicrobium sp.
GTCTGGTTCCTCGACGAACCGTTCTCTGCTCTTGATCCTTTGATCCGGCGCGAGATGCAGGCTGAATTGCTGCGCTTGCAAAGCGTCCTCAAGAAGACTGTCGTCTTCATCACGCATGACTTTGATGAAGCGATTCGTCTCGCTGATCGCATTGCGATCATGAAGGATGGCGAGATCATTCAGACTGGCACGCCAGAGGAGCTCGTCCTGCATCCAGCGACCAGCTACGTGTCAGAATTTACGCGTGATGTGCAGCGCTCCAAGGTGATGTCGGCTGGCCGTCTCATGAAGCCGCCGCGGGGCCTTGAGACCTATGGCGCTCTGGTCAAGACGACAGACAAGGTCGCTGCGTTTGCATCTAAAATAGTGGCACTGAAGACGCCGTTCGCGGTTGTCGATGATGGTGGCCATGTTGTTGGAGAAGTGACGCCAGACGACGTGATTGATCTGCTGGCGGGCTGCGATCCAGTCAGTGAGCGCCCATCGTGACCGTCGCCGCACAAGATTATGGCCGGCAAGCCACATCGATTGCGCCCTGGACTTTCATCTGGGCCGCAGCACTGGCTGCTGTCGGTATTCTTTACATCCGGCCCGACTTAGCGCCGTGGGCCGTCGACTATCCGGCCTCGGGCGTGGTGCCGGTCGCTGAATGGACAAGCGCATTGATGACCTGGCTGAAGGTCAACTTTTCGTGGTTTACGCGCTGGCTGACGGACGTTTTCAGCATTCCCTTGAGCTGGGCCTTCAATCTGCTTGCGAAGGGCTGGAAGTTGGGCACGGGGCCGGACGCACTCGTCCTGCCGCGGTTGTCATGGGTTGGCGTATGCGCCGTGTTTTCCATCATGGGCTATGCGTTCGGCGGCTGGCGCCTGTGCTCCGTCGCAACCAGCGGCATGCTCTACATCGCCCTATTTGGGCAATGGGAAAGCTCGATGCTGACGCTGGCTCTCATTCTCATCAGCGTTCCGGTTTGCATCATTGTTGGCCTTGCGCTCGGCATTTTATCGTACCGCAAGCCCAGCATCGACAAGTATGTCATGACGCCGATGCTCGACCTGATGCAGACGATGCCAACTTTTGCCTACCTGATACCGATGCTGCTGTTGTTTGGAAACAGCCCGGTTTCGGCAATGATCGCAACGGCCATTTTTGCAATGCCGCCGATGGTACGCGCCACAGTGCTGGCTTTGCAGCGCGTGCCTCATGAAATCGATGACTTCGGCGAGATGGTGGGCTGCACGCCGCGCCAGAAGTTGTGGAGCGTTTTACTGCCTGCTGCCCGGCCCACGCTGATGCTTGGCGTCAACCAAGTGATCATGCTGGCGCTCAACATGGTCATCATATCATCCATGATCGGTGCTGGCGGTCTGGGCTATGATGTTTTGCTCGCACTGCGCGCCCTAAAGATCGGCCAAGGCATGGAAGCGGGTCTGGCGATCGTCGCACTGGCGATTGTTCTCGATCGCTTGAGCCAGGCTGCGGCCAAGCAGCGTCCCGCGCTACACCTTGGCGATGCGCCGTTCTGGCAGCGCAATCCCTATATCTCTATGGCCATCGCGGTGGTGCTCGTGACAACGCTGCTGAGCACGTTTGTTCCCGCACTGGCAGCGGTGCCCAAGGAGATGACGATCTCAACAGCACCATGGTGGAAAGCCGGTGTTGACTGGCTGACGGTCAACTACTTCGACGCGATCGAGACCGTCCGCACCGCGTTGCTCATTCACATTCTCAATCCCGTGCGGGCATTTCTGGAAGGCTTCCCGTGGCTCGGCGCCGTGTTGTTGATTGGCCTGGCAGGCACCCGGCTTGGCGGGCTGCGGCTTGCGGCCATCGTTGTCCCGATGACGTTGTTCTGCGCCGTGACAGGGTTGTGGGAAAAGACAATGGCCACGCTCTACTTGTACGGCGTCGCTGCGTTGCTGGCGGCGCTGCTTGGGATACCCATCGGCTTTCTCGCCTCCCGCAGTGACCGCGTGGAGGGCGTCGTCAATACAATCATTGATACGCTGCAGACTCTGCCGTCATTCTGCTTCATCATTCCTGTGGTCATGTTATTCCGCGTTGGTGACGTGACCGCACTGATCGCAACCGTTCTGTTCGCGATTGTGCCAGCCATTCGCTACACAAATCTCGGGATCCGCCAGATCCCGCCGGAATTGATCGAGGCAGCCACCGTCGCCGGGTGCACGCCGCGACAAACGTTCTTTCGTGTTCAACTCCCGCTCGCCATGCCCGAAATTATGCTGGGCTTGAACCAGACCGTCCTTCTTGCACTCAGCATGATCATCATCTGCGCCATGATCGGCACGCGTGATCTCGGACAAGAGGTGTTTATCGCCCTCGCCAAAGCCGACGCGGGCCGCGGGATCACCGCTGGGTTTGCCATCGCGTTTATTGGTATCGTCGCTGACCGTCTGATGCGCGGCTGGGCTGATCACACGCAGAAAAAACTCGGACTGCGGTAGCTGCGGACGCGAGCAAATGATGCGAGGACCGGCCCATGGCCCTGATGTGCATACAAATTGACACCCATACCCCGTTGGGGTAACAGTCCGGCATGGAGAATGACACCTCGGTAACGTGCCTGAAGCGGCTGAGCAAAATCGAAGGTCAAGTGCGCGGCATTGCCAAAATGGTCGATGAGAAGCGCTATTGCATCGACATCATCACGCAGATTTCGGCGGTGCGCGCGGCTTTACGCCGGGTCGAGGAGGCCGTGCTCAAGGATCACGTCGGTCACTGCGTTCAACATGCCATCGCGAGCGGTAACGCGTCCGAGCAACGCAAAAAAGTTGCTGAATTGATGGAGTTGCTCGCCAGGGCCGACCGATAGACCGAGACAGACGTTTGCTCCCCCGTCGCTTGGCGGCGGCTTGACTGAGAACGAAAGAGGACACAAGCGGTGCCGTTGATGCGCACACTCAAAGCAATCTTTGTCTTGATGGCCTTTACGATCGGGCTGCCGGCGGTTGCTTGTGCTCATGAAGGTCACGCGCACGTCAGCGCGGGTTTTAATGCGACGCCACCCGCCGCAATGACGGATAACGCAAAATCTGAATTTCGCACCGTGATCCATTTGAAGCTTGATCTGAGATCCGTAGCGAAGGCTCAGCCTGCCAGCAAAGCGACGCTGCAGGTGCCGGCCTCTGGTCAAAAGGTGGTCCGGTGCTCGCCCGGTTCATGTTGTTGTCAGGGTGCCTCGTCGTGTGGCTCTGGCCATTGCTGTTCGTTTGGCATGACCGCCTTGCTGACCGGCCTCGTCGATTTGTGTAAGGATAAAAGCTTCCGAATGGCCTTATTGAGCGGGCCCTATTCGGAGCCAATCATCGGCTTCGATCGACCGCCCAAGGCCTGATCGCCTGCGCTCAGCGGGCTTTGGCCCGGAGCCGCTTAGCGTTTGGACAGGCTCAGCAATCGCTATCCTTCGCGGCAAACCTCACCACGATAACCGGCTGCCTGCATCTCTCACGTGAGATGCGGTTACCGTTCAGAAATTCCGCTTCTCCCAAGTCCATGCTGCCGTCGAGGCTGCGCGGGCCGGAAGCGTCGCAAGTGAACGCCAACAATCTAAACAGATAAGGACTAAAACCATGAAAACATTCTCCACCATTCTCGCCCTCTCATTGCTCGCTATGCCGCTGAACGCGCGCGCAGAAGACACTCACGCCCAGCATGACATGAAGGGCATGGGTGAGATGAAAGACATGAAAGACATGAAAGCGATGGGAGCCGACGCCAGTGAATCCTCCAAGGCGTTCGCCGAGGTCAACATGAAGATGCACAAGGACATGACCATGGAGTTCACGGGCAATCCTGACGTGGATTTCGCCAAGGGAATGATCCCGCATCATCAGGGCGCGATCGATATGGCCAAGGTCGTTCTTCAATACGGCAAGGACCCGGAAATGAAGAAACTGGCCGAAGAGATCATCAAGGCTCAGGACACTGAGATCGCGTTCATGAAGGGCTGGCTGGCCAAGCAGCCGAAGTAAGACGTGCACGATTGACGCGAAGGAATTCCGCTATGTTCACGTCATGACACCGCACGGCGATTTGGCGAAGTGCGTTTGCAGTTTGCCTCTCGACCTGCGCACTGCTTGCCATTGCCCTCCCCTCGCCGGGCGTACTGGCGCATGGCGGAGAAGATCACGGCGACAAAAAGCCGGCAACCGACGCGCGGACCGGTCCACGGCTGGAAGCGACATCTGAACTTTTTGAGATTGTCGGTATTCCGTCGGGCGCAGGAAACGGCACACTTGTCATTTACCTCAACGATTTCTGGAGCAATGCGCCGGTCTTGAAGGCGGCGATCGATGTCACTGTTGGGGATGCGACGAGCACGTCTATTGAAAAGGGCGGAGTGTACGCGTTGGACGCGCCTTGGGTAAAGACACCGGGCAATTACGAACTCACGTTCGCCGTTACCGCCGGCGAGACGACGGATCTGTTGATCGGCAGTTTGAACATTCCCGCAGCACCCGCGGCGTCGGCATTGCACAACAGCCTGTGGGACCACGTCAGCCCTAAGCTCAGTGCGATACCGAGAATCCCAACCTGGCTCCCGGCCTTGGCCATGACGCTGACCCTACTGCTCGCCCTCATGACATTCACGATGAATGGCAGCCTACAGCGTGCGGGTTTGGTTGTGACGAGCATTGCCGGAATGAGCAGCATCGCGTTGGCAGCCGTGATGCTGGTGCATGGAGGCATGGGTGGCGCGAAACCAGCGCTGACCGGCACAGCCATCCTCGACCTTCCCGACACAGCGCGGCGTTCGGAAGACGGCGCGGTATTCATGCCCAAGGCGACGCAGAGGTTGCTGGACGTCACTACGGTTCGTACGGGTCAGGCCAACGCGGCGCAAAAAACCGTGCGGCTGATTGGCCAAGTGATTGCGGACCCAAACAAGAGCGGGCTCGTGCAAGCGTCGTTGGGCGGGCGGATAGAAGCGCCTGAAGCAGGGTTTCCGGGGATTGGCAGCCGCGTAAAGTCCGGCGATATTCTGGGTTATCTGGTGCCGAGCGTGCAAGCGGTTGACCAGAGCGATATCCGGCAAACGATTGGTGATCTCGACCGTCAGATTACGCTCGCAGCAGCAAAGCTCTCACGGCTCGAGCGGCTCAAGAATATCGTATCTGAAAGCCAGACAAGCGACGCCCGCATTGACCTCGATGGCCTGCGCGCACGGCGTGCCGAGATCAAGCCGGTCGCCGAGCGCGAACCTCTGAAAGCGCCCGCTGACGGCGTGATATCACAGGCCAACGTGGCGTCGGGGCAAGTGGTCGAAGCGCAGACGCTGCTGTTTCAAATCGTCGATCCCGACAGTCTGTGGGTCGAGGCCCTAAGCTTCGATGTTGCAGCAGCTACGGGCATCGAGCGCAATGGCAAGGATGCGGTCGGCACAACAGCAGATGGACGAAAACTTGACCTTAGTTTTACCGGCCGGGCACTCACGCTGCGACAGCAGGCGGTGCCGTTACGCTTCCGGATCAAAGGCAGCCATCCGGGTCTCAGCATTGGCGAACCGGTGACGGTCCAAGCTCCGATCGACGAACCGATCGCGGCCATTCCTCTGCCGCGCTCCAGCGTCGTCCGCTCATCCAATGGGCAGGCGATCGTTTGGTCTCACACCGGGCCTGAACGTTTCGAACAGCGCGTTGTCGCCAGCGAACCCATCGACGCTGATCGCATCGGCATCACGGCGGGCCTGGAAGACGGCACGCGGATCGTTGTACGCGGCGCCGAACTCGTCAATCAGGTTCGGTGAGGCACAGCGAATGTTCAATTATCTTGTCAAGGCGAGCCTCAACAACCGGCTGATGGTGCTGGCGGCCGCGGCCATCCTGGTGATCTGGGGCAGCATCAGCCTATCCTCCATTCCAGTCGACGTGTTTCCCGATCTCAACAAGCCAACCGTGACGATCATGACGGAAGCAGAGGGCCTGGCACCGCAAGAAGTCGAACAGCTCGTCGGCTATCCTATCGAGACGGCTCTGAATGGCATCGCCGGTGTCACGCGCGTGCGGTCTGTCGCAGGCATTGGTCTTTCGATTGTATTCGCAGAGTTCGACTGGGGCACCGACATCTACCGCAATCGCCAGCAGGTGGCGGAACGGCTGGCCAGCGTTGCTTCACAATTGCCGCCGGGCGCCGCCCCGCAGATGGGGCCGGTTTCCTCCATCATGGGCGAGATCATGTTGATCGCGGTGACGGGGGGCGAAAAGGCCGACCCGATGGCGGTGCGCGAGATCGCCGACTTCGTCATTCGTCCTCGCCTCTTGTCTATTAGCGGCGTCAGTCAGGTCATCCCGATCGGCGGCGAGGTGCGACAGTACCGGGTGACACCGAACATCGCGGCGCTGGCCAGTTTGAACGTCAGCATCGAGCAGATTGAAAGAGCAATCAAATCGTTTGGCACCAACACAGGCGGCGGCTTCGTTGATCAGAACGACCGCGAGTACCTGATCCGCAACCTTGGCCGGACGACAAAACTGGAAGACCTGCGAAACGTCGTCGTGCCGGCGAACGGCGAACAGCCGATCTTCCTGCGGCAGGTTGCAGCGGTCGACTATGCGGCGCGCGTTAAGCGGGGCGATGCAGGTTTCAATGGGCAACCTGCGGTCATCATCGCTGTGCAAAAGCAGCCCGGTGCCGACACGATCAAGCTGACCGCTCAAATCGAGGCCGCGCTGGCCGAACTGACCCGCGGTCTACCGGCCGGCATCAGTGCAAACCAAATCCTGTTTAAGCAGGCCAACTTTATTGCGGCATCCATCGACAACGTCAAAGGTGTTCTCGTCGAGGCCGCGATCGTCGTAGCCGCGATCCTATTTCTGTTTCTTCTCAATGTCAGAACGACAGCGATCTCGCTAACGGCCATTCCGATTTCACTCTTGCTCACGGTCCTCGTCTTCAAGGGCTTCGGCCTTTCGATCAACACCATGACGCTCGGCGGACTTGCGATAGCTATCGGCGAATTGGTCGACGACGCCGTGGTGGGGGTGGAAAATGTCTACCGCCGGTTACGGCTTAATCGCCAGCTCGCTCATTCAAAACCGTTACTCCAAGTCGTTGCCGAAGCCAGTATCGAAGTCCGTTCGAGCATCGTCTACGCTACTTTTATTATCGTTCTGGTCTTCATCCCGCTGTTTGCGCTCACGGGCATTGAAGGCCGGCTATTCGCGCCGCTTGGCATCGCCTACATCG
>JANMOL010000490.1:0-3961 GCA_031369245.1 Hyphomicrobium sp.
CGCCCGTGTTGGTACCCTGCCGCTTATCCCGGCCATTCGGGATCACAGGCAAGTTGCTAACAGGCGCGGCTCGCGCTGCTGCACCAAACCCTCCCCAAGAGAGTGGCAGCGCGAGTTCCAGCCCGTGTGTGGACAAGCAGACATCGCCCGCTGCCATCGCAACCGAGGACCGCACGGCCGTAGCGCCGCGCGGCCCAGTTTTATTGTCAGTTGCCAAGCACCGTTGGCCAATTTTTTTCAGCCGCCGCGATGTACCCGGCGCGATCTTTGTTCCAGGTCTCTTGAACGTCGGGATTGAGATTGAGATAAAGCTTGCCGCCAACCACCGCCCACAGCTTGGGGTCCCCCGGCGCAGTTGCGCCCTGCGAGACGGCATAGGCGCAATATCCGCCATACTGCGGCGCGTAGCTGGCCGGGTTGGCTTTGAATTTCTCGAGATTTTCAGCCGACGAGAACTGCCACGTCGCGCCATTCCACTGATGCACGAATTCCTTTTTGCCGGCCTTGGCCGCGGCTTCGCTCTGATAGGCGACGGTGTCGTAGCCGCCATTACCGAGATCAGCGCCAAAATCGGCTTTGCCCGAGGTGTAGACGGCAGGCGTTCCGGCGGCCGGTGCCGGCTGCACCATGTACAGTCCGCCCAAGACGGACAGCGCGGCGGCTGCCGCAACAAGATACGTTCTCATGACAAATATCTCCTGATAAGTTGGTGGCCGATCGACGAGGTGGTTCCGTGATTTCTGATCGGCGATACGTGTGAAGAACCCGCAGGCCTTACATCACAACGGCGTGAACACGGCTGTGCGAAAACGTGCAGCCAAGCCGTAACGCGCCACGCTGTGCGGACGAATGAGGACGTGATGATGAACGCAAATCCCAAGCCCGCTGCACAGACCCGCGGTCGCGCTGACAGCCCGGCCGAACCCGATGCCTTGCGACAAGTCGATGACGATGCGCTGCGGGCCATGAGCGCGGCCGGCGATGTCGTCATGACTTGTCTTGCCGCGATCGGCCGGGCGGAAACCAATCCCGTGGCGCGTGTACTCAAGCATGGCGGTGAGTTTTACGAGGACGCGCATTATCCCGACGGCGATGTGTTCGACCGGCAAACCGCGTCGCAATATTATTATCACGCCCATCGCGCTGACACCGGTGAGCACGGCCACTTTCATACCTTCATCCGGGCCCGCGGCATGCCAGCGGGACTATCACCGGCACCTTACACCGGCGAGACACCGCCGCCCGCTGGCGACGATGCGATTTGTCATCTGGTTGCCGTTTCGATGAACGCCGCCGGTCTGCCGGTCGGCTTGTTCACCACCAACCGTTGGGTAACAGCGGAATCGTTTTACGCAGCTGAGGACGCCATTCAGTTGCTCGCCCGCTTTGAGATCGACCACGCCGACCCCTGCTGGGCCACCAACCGCTGGCTGACGGCCATGCTCCGGCTCTTCAAACCGCACATTGAGCAGCTTATTCTTGAGCGAGATCAGACCATTGCAGCTTGGCAGCGATCCCATCCCGAACGCGACGTATTCGAGGATCGCGAACTCGAAGTAACATCCGAGCGCACGATCGACATCGACGAGCATATCGCGGCCATTGAGGCCGAACGCGCAGCCCGCGGCCTGACGCGTTAAATCCGTAAAATTAATTGCGTGCAGAACACAGAGCCGACGTAACGCCGACACGGACCGCGGCGAACATCAGTCTGCGTCCCGGTATCCCGATTGCAAGCACATCGGGACCGTGGCGCATGAGATGAATTCAACAAGGAGACTGCAGCAATGAAAATGACGAGCAAGATGCTCTTGGGCGCCGCCGCACTTCTGCCGGTCGCAATGGGTCCGATGGCCGCTACCCGCGCCTTCGCGACCTGCGCACCGGCCAAGGCCGTCGATAAGGCAAGCCCGTGCGCCGCCAAGGCCAACCCATGTGCTGCCAAGTGCGCAGCAAAGTCTCCTTGCGCCGCAAAGTGCGCCGCGAAGGCCAACCCCTGCGCCGCTAAGTGCGCTGCAAAGGCCAACCCGTGCGCTGCCAAGTGTGCCGCAAAGGCCAACCCATGCGCCACCAAGGCAAATCCTTGCGCTGCCAAGGCTCCGTGCGCCGCCAAGTAATTGGCTGCATCGTCCAGAAATCCAAAGCGAAAAAACGGGCCAGATCAATTCTGGCCCGTCTTCATGTCACCGCGCTTTCGTTTGTCTTAGTTGCGCGCTTTATCGACCATCTTGTTCTTGGCGATCCACGGCATCATGGCCCGCAGCTTGGCGCCAACCTCTTCGATCTGATGCTTGTCGTTCATGCGGCGCGTCGCCTTGAAGTTTGGCTGACCCGCCTTGCACTCCAGCATCCAATCGCGCGTGAAGCGGCCCATTTGAATGTCGGTCAGAACACGCTTCATCTCGGCTTTGGTTTCCGGCGTCACGATGCGCGGCCCGGTCTGATACTCGCCGTACTCGGCGGTGTTCGAAATTGAGTAGTTCATGTTGGCGATGCCGCCTTCATAGATCAGGTCGACGATCAGCTTCACTTCATGCAGGCATTCGAAATACGCCATCTCGGGGGCATATCCGGCTTCGACCAGCGTTTCAAATCCGGCGCGGATTAATTCTACAAGACCGCCGCACAGGACAGCCTGCTCGCCGAACAAATCAGTTTCACACTCTTCCTTGAAGGTCGTCTCGATCACGCCCGAACGTCCACCGCCGACGGCCGACGCATAAGACAGAAACAGGTCGTGCGCGTTGCCGCTTTTATCCTGATGAATCGCGATCAGGCACGGCACCCCGCCGCCCTTTTGATATTCGCCGCGCACGGTATGTCCCGGGCCCTTCGGCGCGACCATGCCGACGTCGAGATCTTCGCGCGGCTCAATCAGGTTGAAATGCACGTTGAGGCCGTGCGCGAACATCAGCGCTGCGCCCTTCTTCATGTTTGCGTGCAGGTGATCGCGATAAATGTCGGCCTGCAGTTCATCCGGCGTCAGCATCATGATGACGTCGGCCCACTTGGCGGCGTCCGCCACTTCCATGACCTTGAGCTTTTCCTTTTCACACTTGTCAGCCGTCGCCGAGCCCTTGCGCAGCGCGATCACGACATCCTTGCAGCCGCTGTCACGCAGGTTCAGCGCGTGGGCATGGCCCTGGCTGCCATAGCCGACGATCGCGACCTTTTTGGATTTGATCAGGTTAATGTCGGCATCACGGTCATAATAGACGCGCATGGGCGGCCTCTCGGGTTCCCCGGTCGAAAATGATCGGAACGGGCTGGGTTTCAGACGGAGGCCCTGGAGTAGAGGCCCCAAATCACGGCGGACCCTACTCAGAACGCTGGCCCGTTTCAACGCCTAGACGCGGGCCCGGCGAACGGCCTTGGGCGGCGTTTACGCGCATCGGCGGCCTGTCCCCCATTAACCGAACCCTAACCGGTCCTAACGTATGCTTACCGGGCCATTTTCTAAATTGCCGGGACCCGCACATGATGACGTTCAAATACCCGCTTTTCGCGTCGTTTGGTGCGATCGCATTGCTGACCGGGTGCGGCGAAGCCGAAAAACCCAAGGCCGCAGCACCGCCAGCCGAACGCGGCATCTATATCTCAGCGTCCGACTGCGCCGATGGCGGCAAACTCAGCGCCGAGCAATGTGCACAGGCGATCGATCAGGCGGTCGCGATTCACGAGCAGACGGCGCCCGGCTACAAAACGCTCAGCCAGTGCATTGCCGCCGAAGGCGCCGAGCGCTGCGACAAGACTGTCGATGGCGCCTACCGCGCCCGCCTCCAGGCGTTTTTCGTCACCATGAGCAACCCCCCGCACGGCGTACCGCTCTATCCGCCGGCCGGCAGCAGCATTGGTTTCCGCTCACCCTCACGGCAAGCCGTAAGCGCCAGAGATGAATCGCTTCACGTTTCACTCGCAGCTCTGACCCTGGCGCACGAAAATTCTAAGCTGCCAGCAGAGG
>JANMOL010000501.1:0-1557 GCA_031369245.1 Hyphomicrobium sp.
GGACCTCGCGATCGCCGCAACGGCCTGGCGCCCGTCACGGTGACAACCTGGCAAATGGAGCAGCTGTTCGACGAAACGTGGGTACGCAACATCGAAGTGGCTGCTGCCGAACATGCCGACAGCACGACATCACCTGAGCGGCGCGGCAAGCTCAATGCGTTTCTGGTTGGCAGCGCGGCGCGCTTTGCAGACGCCGCCAAGCAAACCACCGAATTGACGGGCAAGATCAACGGCGCCAGCAAATCAGTGCTCGATATGGTTGCTGAATTCGAGCGCTACGCGCATCGCAAGACCGAATTGGAAGCCGTGGACCTGCTGCCGCTGATTAAAGCTACGGCGGCGTCCACGATTGGCGTGCGCGCTCAGGACACCGAACTCGTTCTGCCGAAAGCCTCGGCAACGATCAACGGCAACAGCATCATTCTGCGGCAGATCATCTCAAATATCTTCGTCAACGCGATAGAGGCGATTGAAGGTCAGCAGCGGCCTGGAAAAATCACCGTGGCGATCACCGCACGTGACGATCGTGCCGGCTTCACGCGCATCGCGATTTCCGACAACGGCGAGGGTCTTGCGCCCGATCGCTTGGGCGAGATCTTCCGGCGCGGGGTCAGCACGCGGCACAATCGTTCCGGCGGCCTTGGCCTGCATTGGTGCGCCAATGCCATCAAGGTGCTTGGCGGCAGCATTCGCGCCGAGAGCAGTGGCCCTGGCCATGGCGCCACCATCATCGTTGACCTTCCTACCATCGAACCGGCAAGGAAAGAGGCAGCCTAGTGTCAGAGCAACGCAAACCCCGGCTGCTGGTGGTTGACGATGACCTGGGCGTCATCGCGGCCTACCGGCTTGTGCTTGAAAAGGTGACCGATCGCCGGGCGGCGCAAAGCATGTTTGGGATCGATGCGCTCGAGTCCGAACTGTTTGGCCCCAAAGCCGCGCAAGAGCCGCAGCAGGAATGGCGGATCACGTTCCTCGATCAGGGTATCGACGCTGTGAAGGCGGTGCAGTGGGCCGTCGATGATGGCGATCCGTTCAGCGCGATTTTCCTCGACGTGCGCATGCCGCCGGGCATCGACGGCTATGAAGCGGCCGAGCGGATCAGGAAGCTCGATCCAAGTGTGCACATCGTGATCGTCACGGGCTACTCAGACTACACCTATGAGGACTTCCTTGAAATCGCCGGCCCGCCGAGCCAATTGACGTACATGCCAAAGCCGGTGTGGCCCGACCAGCTGCGCAACGTGGCGCAGATCCTGTCGACGGAAAGAAAAGATCACCGGGTTCAGCTCGGCACCTTCTGACGGCCTGGCCTGCTGTCGCTAGACGCGGTGCGTTACCCAGACGTTGGGTTCGACATAGCGGCCGACGCGGGCCGCCATGTCGACATCGAGTGGCACCAGCGCACCGTTGAACGCGACATCACCGCTTTGTTCGAGCGTGCTGTGGGTCCAGGGCTGCCAGAACTCGAGCGGCTGTTCTACGACCATCGAGCGGTCACAGATGCTGACCACCGTTCCGCCGACGGCGACGTGGCTGCGCAGCCAGGGATCGTAGATC
>JANMOL010000502.1:0-2030 GCA_031369245.1 Hyphomicrobium sp.
GTCGGTGCCACGGGCAACGTGGGCCGGGAAATGTTGAACGTGCTGGCGGATCGCAAGTTTCCCGTCAGCGACCTGGCCTGTCTGGCCTCGCGCCGCTCAATGGGGCGCGAAGTGTCGTTCGGCGACCGGACGCTGAAATGCCAGGATCTCGAAGCATTCGATTTCACCGGCGTCGATTTTTGCCTGATGTCGGCTGGCTCCGCGGTTTCCAAAGATTGGTCACCGCGCATCGGCGCCAAGGGCTGCATCGTCATCGATAACTCGTCCCACTGGCGCTATGACCAGGACGTGCCGCTGGTCGTGCCCGAGGTTAATCCCGAGGCGCTCAGCGGCTACACCAAGAAAAACATAATCGCTAATCCCAATTGTTCGACAGCCCAGCTGGTCGTGGCTTTGAAGCCATTGCACGACGCGGCCACGATCAAGCGCGTTGTTGTCGCGACCTATCAATCCGTCTCAGGCGCCGGCAAAGACGCGATGGACGAGCTTTGGCATCAGACCAAAGGCAAGTATGTGCCGGGCCAGGAAGTGGAATCGAAGAAATTTCCAAAGCCGATCGCCTTCAACTGCATTCCCCACATCGACGTCTTCATGGAGGACGGCTACACCAAAGAAGAATGGAAGATGATGGCGGAAACCAAGAAAATTCTGGATCCCAAAATCCGGCTGTCGGCGACCTGCGTCCGCGTGCCGGTGTTTGTTGGACACTCGGAAGCCGTCAATATCGAATTTGCCAATCCAATTTCGGCCGAAGATGCGCGTGAAATTTTGCGCAATGCGCCCGGCATTCAGGTCATCGACAAGCGCGAACCGGGCGGCTACATCACGCCGGTCGAAGCCGCTGGCGAATATGCGACGTTCGTTTCGCGCATCCGCGAAGACGCCACGGTCGAGAACGGTTTGGCGATGTGGATCGTGGCCGACAACCTGTTGAAGGGTGCAGCCCTCAATGCCGTGCAGATCGCCGAGACGCTGATCGAGAAGCGGATGATGCCAAACGCAGCTTAACGCCGTCCAGCTGGCACCTTCTGCTGCTGCATGCGGCCAAGCCCCAGCACAATGGTGTTTAAATCCTGCAGAAACCGCTCACGCTGTGTCGCGGGCAGGCTGGCGAGGATGCGCTCATCAACTTTGCGGGCCAGCGGATCGACGGACTTGAGCGTGCGCCAACCCTCGTCTGTCAGCTTGACCGCATAAGCACGAGCGTCTTCGCGGGTCCGGCGGCGCTGCAGCAAGCCCTTCTTGAGCATTCGGCGAACGATATCGGCGAGCGTAGAACGGTCAATGCCGGTCCGCTCGACAAGATGTGTCTGGCTTAAGCCCTCGTTCTGCGAAACGGTGACAAGCACCGCATACTGACGCGGGGTGAGGTCACCCGAACCAAGTTCAGCCTGAAAGACTTCTGCGGCGCACTGTCCAGCACGATGCAACAGATGCAGCGGCGAACGCTCTAGTTTGATCGATGCGATGTCACGAGCCATGTGCGAAATCCTAAGGTCTGTCGAAATTGAACGGCGCCACCGCCAAAAATGTTTCGCGTGCCTATGAAAAACTTTTTTTCCCAAACGCCCAGAATGGCCCCAAGCAGCGCCCCAAAGACTCGATGGCGGTACTTGGCGAGAAACATAGTTGAAGTCATAACGTCTAGCAAAATTGTCCTAAACTGCTAACGAATTCTTACGAAAATAGTTTTTCATTTGCAGCATACTGAGCGTCAGCAGAGGGCTCAACTGCTTGTCTGCTTAATTCCAGCAAATGAATACTATTATCTGATTTCATGCTGCTTGAGCAGCCCCACCTGCGCTAAGGCGAACGCAAGCGTCAGCGGCATGATGCCGAAGACTTTAAAGCTGACCCAAAAATCCGTCGAAAAACCGCGCCAGATCAATACATTAAGGATCGCCAAGAAGATGAAAAAAACGACCCATCGGACAGTTAGTTTGCGCCAGCCGTCTTCCGTAAGTCGCAAGACGTCGCCAAATACAACTTTAAGGAACGTCTGACCGCGCATCAGTCCCGCGCCAAGAATG
>JANMOL010000337.1:0-1535 GCA_031369245.1 Hyphomicrobium sp.
CGCTTGGTTGGCTCGCCGGGGAGCGGATCGAATTCGATGGCGCCAATCAGGCCAATGTTGCGAATGTCAATAACGTGCGGCAAACCCTTCAGCGCGTGAAGCCGATCTTCCCAATAGGGCGCAAGCTCGGCGGCGCGCGTCAGCAGGCCTTCCTCTAGATAGGTATCGAGCGTGCCGATCGAGGCCGCGCAGGCAATCGGATGACCCGAGTAGGTGTAGCCGTGGAAGAAATCGATCATCCACTCCGGGCCGTTCATGAACGCGTCGTGGATGTGATCTTTGACGAACACGCCGCCCATCGGAATGGTGCCATTGGTGATGCCCTTGGCGGTTGTGATGATATCCGGCATGACACCGAAATAGTCAGCGCCGAAGTTTGTGCCGAGGCGGCCGAAGGCTGTGATGACTTCGTCGAAAATCAGCAGGATGTCGTGCTTGGTGCAAATCTCGCGCAGCCGCTGCAGATAGCCTTTGGGCGGGATCAGCACGCCGGTTGAACAGGCGACGGGTTCGACAATCAGCGCGGCAATCGTCGAGGCATCATGCAGCGCGACCAGCCGTTCAAGGTCTTCGGCCAGTTCGATGCCGTGCACGGGTTCGCCGCGTGAAAACGCGTTGCGGGCAATATCGTGCGTGTGGCGCAAGTGATCGACGCCTGCGACCAGACTGCCAAACATTTTGCGGTTGTTGGCGATGCCGCCGACGGCCGTGCCGCCGAAGTTGACGCCGTGATAGCCACGTTCGCGGCCGATCAGGCGGACTTTGGTGGCGTTGCCTTTGGCGCGATGATAGGCCAGCGCCATTTTTAAAGCCGTCTCAACGGACTCAGAGCCGGAGTTCGTAAAGAACACATGATCGAAGCCCTTGGGCGCGACGTTGACGAGCCGTGAGGCGCACTCGAACGCCTTGGTATGGCCCATTTGGAATGTGCCAGCGAAGTCGAGGGTTGCCGCCTGCTTCTGGATCGCTTCGACGATCTTGGGGCGGCAGTGACCGGCGTTGACACACCACAAGCCGGACGTGCCATCGAGCACGCGGCGGCCATCGGTTGTGGTGTAGTGCATACGCTCGGCAGCAGCGAACAGGCGGGGTGCAGCCTTGAACTGTTTGTTGGCCGTATAGGGCATCCAGAACGCTTCGAGATCATTGGTTTTGAGCTGGACGTTCATCGCGGATCCTCGGACTAGAAGCTGTTGCGCCAATCTGCATTTGTTCGACTATGTCACGCGGCCGACCACTTCGGTGAGGCTAGCCGCAAAAATATCCATGCCTTCGCGAACCAGGGCATCGCTGGCGGTCAGGGGAACCAAGAAACGGATGACGTTGCCATAGGTCCCGCACGACAAAAGGATTAGGCCGTGATCGCTGGCCGTTTTCAGCAGCGCCGAAGTCAGCTGGGGAGCTGGTTCGCCGCTCGTTGTATCCTTGACGAGTTCAATCGCGCACATCGCACCCAGCCCGCGCACATCGCCGATGCAATTCAGGTTCGAGCGGTCCTTCGGGTCGGACTTGGTGAACTGCTTGAGCGCGAAGTC
>JANMOL010000607.1:0-1750 GCA_031369245.1 Hyphomicrobium sp.
GCATTTGCTTTAGGCCCCATGAAATGGCATGCGTGGCGCCATGAAAATTACCACTTGGAACATTAACGGCGTCAAGGCGCGGCTCGAAACCGCCGTCGCGTATCTCAAGCAGGAGGCCCCCGACGTCATCTGCTTGCAGGAAATCAAATCAGTCGATGAGGGCTTTCCGCGCGAGGCTTTCGAAGACCTCGGCTACAACGTCGAGACGCATGGCCAAAAAGGTTTCAACGGCGTCGCCCTGCTCTCAAAGCTGCCGCTTGAGGATGTCCGTCGAGGACTGCCGGGCGATGATGCCGATCTGCAAGCGCGCTGGATCGAGGCGTTAGTGCCGGCAGGCCCAGCGATGATCCGCGTGGCCTCTCTCTATCTGCCGAACGGCAATCCGTTGGGCACCGAAAAGTTCACCTACAAGCTGGCTTGGATGCAGCGCCTCATGGCGCACACACGCGATCTGCTGGCTGATGAGACGCCGCTGGTGCTCGCAGGCGATTTCAACGTCATCCCGGAACTGGCTGACGCCAAGCGGCCGGACGCCTGGCTCAACGATGCGCTGTTTCAGCCCGAGAGCCGGGCAGCCTTCCGTGCGCTCGGCCATCTCGGTCTGACCGACGCCGTCCGGGCCTGCCATCCCGGCCCCGGCGTCTATACGTTCTGGGATTATCAGGCCGGTGCGTTCCAGAAGGACGATGGCATTCGCATCGATCACCTGATGCTGTCGGCCCGCGCGGCGGATGGCCTGCGGTCAAGCGGCATTGACCGCTTCACACGCGCCAGCGAAAAGCCGTCCGATCATGTGCCGGTATGGGTTGAGCTGGCGTTCTGACAGCGCGCCACTATGGCGACGGCGGCGGCGAGAACGGCGTGCCGGCACCGGACGACCCGTCGGCTGGGGCAAACGCCGGCGGCGTTGCAGCTGGTATGCCAAGGTCGGCTGGCGCAGGCGTGGCAGGCAGCGCCGTCGCGGTCCCGCCCAGAGCCATCGGCTTGACGAGTTCACCGTTGGCACAGGTTCGCACCGGTTCGGCGGATAACATATCGAGCCCGCTCTTGTCGGCGCGCTTTTCCGGCACCCGGCCATAGCGATCATGCCAATCTGCAACACGGCCCGTTGCCTGCAGCCGTACGCCCTCGCCCGCATTACAGAAGATGTTCTGATAGATATCTTCGATCCACACCCGTTCATGCGGCGGCGCGTTGGCGACCGCCACGTCGATCAGATTGAGCGCGCCGATCTGATCCTTGGGGACGAATTTCCCGCGCCACAGCAGATCAGCCAGAAACGCCTGCGCGCCTGGATGCCCGGCACGCGACAGGCGCGACAGCCAATGGCGCCCGCTATCGATCTTACTCGTCGGATCGTCCTGCGTGCCAAGCGTGATATCAGGCCCTTCGCCGCGCAACAGGACTTTGGCGAGTTCGAACTGTGCGTCTTCGTTGTTGAAGGTCAATGCAGCGCGCTGAAGGGCGCGGTCGGCGCCGGCGACATCGGGCTTTAAGTTGGCTTCCGTCAGACCGTCACGCAGATAGGTCGAGACTGCGGTCAACGCCTTGGCCGCGATCGGTGCCAGAGTCTCATCGTCCGGATCAACGTCTTCGAGTTCATCTGCAAGCTTCTTGAACAGCGTGAAGGCCTTCACGTGATCGGTGTAGGCGCCTTCATTGTCGGCATAAATGCGCGCCATGTAGAAACGCCCGACGGCCGGGTTAGACTGCGTAACGGTTTCAAGCGCCGGCAAAGCGATTTCATAGT
>JANMOL010000634.1:0-1796 GCA_031369245.1 Hyphomicrobium sp.
CATTCTGGATGGTCCCGGCGAGCTTTGACGCGGGCACGCCCTGCTCTTCGCCCGCGACGATGAAGAGCGCCAGGATTGGCCGCACGGCGCCGTTCATGGTCATCGACACGGTCATGCCGGCAAGCGGAATGCCGTCGAACAGCGTGCGCATGTCGAAGATAGAATCGATAGCGACGCCGGCCATGCCGACATCGCCCTTGACGCGCGGATGATCTGAATCGTAGCCGCGGTGGGTTGCCAGATCGAAGGCGATCGACAGGCCCTTTTGGCCAGCGGCGATGTTGCGGCGATAAAAGGCGTTGCTGTCTTCGGCGGTTGAGAATCCGGCGTACTGGCGGATGGTCCACGGCTGCAGCGCGTACATCGCCGGATAGGGCCCGCGCACAAACGGCGCGATGCCGGGCAGCGTGTCGAGGAAGTCGAGGCCCGCGGTATCGGCGCCGGTATAGACCGGCTTGACCGGAATGCCCTCGGGCGTTTCCCAGATGCCGCCTAGGATTGGCGGCGCGGTTGCGTGCGCGGCACGAGAGGCTGCGACAACCTCGAGATCGAGCTTTGTGAAATCGGGGATTTTTGACATCTGGATTGTCCGCGCCTGCTCGGTTTGGTGGCTCGTGGTCTAGCTAGCATATTCGGCTAGCATATCCGGGCCGGATTTGGCGATGCGGCAGGATTATTGCCGCCACCCGGAGCCAGCAGACGTTAACCGCTGCGCGGCATCCGGCATCCGGCCGACAACTGGGCCAATAGCGGGGCCAACAAAAAGGCGTGTTCGGCACCCATCCGTAGAGCAGTGCGGCGGGGGGCGACATGCAACGCAACGTTCGGACCATGCCTCAAAGTGCTGCGAGGCTGTGGGCGCCGCTCGCCCGTTTCATCGACTGGGAGCAGGCGCTCGGCGAACGCGCCGAAGCGCACGGACCGGCTGCCCACTTCGGCTATGAGTTTGTGCGCTTTGGCGTCAAGCAGGCGTGGGCCTGTTTATTCGGCGCGCTGATGCTGGCGCTGCTGATCGGCACGCATTGGCTGTACCCCAAGGATGCCGCCCTGGCGCGCTATGATTTTCTGGTGCTGGCAGCCGTCGCGATCCAGGCTGCGATGCTGCTGTTCAAGCTTGAGACGCGGGAAGAAGCGAAAGTCATTTTCGTGTTTCACGCCGTCGGCACGATCATGGAAATTTTCAAGACTTCGGCCGGGTCGTGGATCTATCCTGAACCGAGCCTATTGCGCATCGCGGGCGTGCCGCTTTTCACCGGCTTCATGTATGCAGCCGTTGGATCGTACATCGCGCGCTGCTGGCGTCTGTTCGACTTTCGCTTTACGCGCCATCCGCCGCGGTGGGCGATCGGCGCTCTGGCGGCCGCAATCTACCTCAATTTTTTCACGCACCATTATATGTGGGATATGCGGCCGTTGCTGTTTTTCGCAGCCGCCCTGCTGTTTGGGCCGTGCATGATCTATTTCAAAGTCTGGACGACGCACCGCTCTATGCCGCTGCTGTTGGGCCTGGTGCTGGTCGCGCTGTTCATCTGGTTTGCGGAAAACGTCGGCACATTCACCGCCGCCTGGGTTTATCCCAGCCAGAAGCAGGGTTGGCACATGGTCGGCCTCAGTAAACTTGGCGCGTGGTTTCTGCTGATGATTATTTCGTATGCGCTGGTGGCGTGGATGAACCGCCCTCTGGCAGCGCCCGCCTCAAAAAAAATGACCGGCTGAGGGCAGCCGGTCAAGTTGGGGGGAGGAAGCAAGCAGGCGCATGAGGAGGCGTGCGAGGCGGCGGGAAATGGTTAATCGTG
>JANMOL010000005.1:0-2855 GCA_031369245.1 Hyphomicrobium sp.
CCATCGTCACCATCCGCCCGCCCTTGGGCGCATCTGGATTGACGTAGTCGAAGTGTTTGAAGTCGGCGGCATACTTCAAATCGCCGAACACCGACAAGCCGTGGCGCGGTTCAGCGAGCGCCACGGTCGCGGCAAAGCTGACCGCGGCAACGGACAGCAACCTCAAGATCTGCTGCGGCCAAGTGTTTGCCATAAGCCCCTACTTCGCCCTGCCGGCATCGACGGTCTTGCCTTTGGCGGCGTCCATCCACCAGACCTGCATCGGCGCTGACGTTTGCGACGGCAGCTTGGCTGGCCGCCCGAACATGTCCCAAGTCGCCAGCCGCTCGTGGGGATAATGCCAGTGCGGCACACAATAGAAATTCCACAGCAGCACACGGTCCAGCGCCTTGGTCGCCGCAACAAGTTCAGCGCGATCCTTGGCAAACACAATTTTATCGATCAGCTTGTCGATCGCCGGGCTCCTGATACCAGCCGTGTTGCGGCTGGCCTCCTTGTCGGCTGCAGCAGATCCCCAGAACTGCCGCTGCTCGTTCCCGGGCGACAACGACTGCGCGAAGTTATCAACGATGATGTCAAAGTCGCGCTTATCTTCGCGCTGCTTGTACTGCGAGCTATCGACCACCCGCACCGACGCCTTGATGCCAAAAACCTCGAGGTCTTTGATGTACGGCAAAATAATCCGCTGGAACGTATCGTTGTCGATCAAAAACTCGGCGACGAAGGGCTCACCGCTGGCGTTTTTCAACACCCGATCCGGACCAAGCGCCCAGCCGGCCGCATTGAACAGCTTCATCGCGGCCTGCTGATTTTTGCGGAAGTCACCCTGCTCCTTGTTGACCGGGTTCTTCCACTCAGCGGTAAAAACCTCCGGCGGAATGTCGCTTTTGACTTCGTTCAAAATCTCAAGCTCACGGCCTTCCGGCAAACCCTTCGAGCGCAGCTCGGAATTTTCAAAGTAGCTGCCGACCCGCACATACAGATCGTAAAACAGCTTCTTGTTGGTCTCTTCGAAGTTGAACAGCAGGTTAAAGGCTTGCCGCACGCGTGCGTCTTGAAATTGCTTGCGGCGGGTGTTGAACACAAATGCCTGCATCGGCGCGACGCGATCGATAGGCAGCGCTTCTTTTTTGACGAGACCTTTTTTCAATGCGTCAAAATCATAGGCGGTTGCCCATGCGCCAGCCTGGTTTTCAACCCAGATGTCAAGCCGGCTGGATTTGAAATCTTCAAACGCCGGTGTGCGGTCGCGGTAGTACGTCCACTCGAGCGTATCGAAATTGTACTGTCCGCGCATCACCGGCAGATCCTTGGCCCAATAGTCCGCAACCCGCTCGAGCGTGATCTTGCGGCTGGTCTCAACGGATTTGATTTTATACGCGCCATTGCCAAGCGGCGGCTCGACCGTTGTCTTGCTCAAATCACGTGGCGTGCCGCTGGCGTCTTTGCCTTCCCAATAGGCTTTCGACAGCACCGAGAGTTCGCCGACGATCATCGGCAATTCGCGGTTGCCTTTGGCATCGAATGTAAACGTCACCTCATGATTGCCGGTCTTTTCCGCCTTCGTCACGTTCTTGTAGTAGAACGCGTACAGCGAACTGACCTTCTTCACTTGGTCCAAAGAAAACACCACGTCGTCGGGCGTCACGGGGCTTCCGTCGTGAAACTTTGCTTCGGGCCGCAGCTTGAACGTGGCAGAAGAAAAATCGTCCGGATAGCTCACGCATTCGGCAATCAAACCGTAGTTGGTTGATGGCTCATCGGGGCTGGCCGCCATCAGCGTGTCGAAAATCATGCCAATGCCCGCAGCCTTGGTGCCTTTGTCCGAAAACGGGTTGAGGGTATCGAATGTGCCCTCTGCGAACTGCCGCACGGTCCCGCCCTTGGGCGCGTCCGGATTGACCCAATCGAACTGCTTGAAATCAGCCGCCATCTTCGGCGCACCGACCAGCGATACGGCATGGCGGCAGGCGCCAGCAACGGTGCTCCCAGCGTCAGCCGAGGCCGGCGCACACGCGAGATAGGTGAGGGTTAACGATGCCAGGGCTTTGACCAGCAAAATTCGGCTCGCTCGCATCGTCTCAACCATCCTTTGTTCGGTCCGGCTACGGCTCTTAGGGCCAGAATATCATCCCCCCATTGGCCGGGGATAAGTTTGCAAGTCCTTCAAACGAAAGCGACCCTGGCGTTATCACCGCCAGGGTCGCAAAATTTGTCAGTTTACGCGAGTTAACTTGCTGTCATTTCGGCAGCGGAACGGGGGTATCGGCCAGCGTCGCGAGGTAGGCGATCACGTCGGCCTCGTCGGCTGGGTTCGCGATCCCTGCAAACACCATTTTGGTGCCGGCCAGATACCCCTTGGGGTTGCGGATGAAGCCCGACAGGTCCTCAAACGTCCAGTTGCCGCCCTTGGCTTTCAAGGCTTCGGAATAATTGAAGCCTTCATAGGAGCCCTTGGGCCGGTTAACGATGCCCCAAAGGTTTGGACCAACGGTGCTGGCTTTACCCTTGTCGGCGACGTGGCACGATTTGCATTTTGAAAAAACAGTCTTGCCATTGTCGGCGTTCGCCTTGGCCAGGAGGGCCACCACATCGCCCGCGCCGCCACCCTCTGCCGCCGGAGCAGCTTTGTCAGGCGCTGCGGCAGCAGCCTTGTCAGGAGCAGCAGGTGCAGCCTTGTCAGGCGCTGCGGCAGCAGCCTTGTCAGGCGCTGCGGCAGCAGCCTTGTCAGGCGCAGCAGGTGCCGCCTTGTCAGGCGCAGCAGTCGCGGTCTTGGTTTCAGCCCCGGGCTCGAAGCCGGGCAGCGAATAGCCAACCTTCGCGACGCTGTCGCGGCTCATCGAGCGCGTCTCGAT
>JANMOL010000037.1:0-1978 GCA_031369245.1 Hyphomicrobium sp.
GATCACGATCGCCGATGCTATGCAGCAACTTGGTGCTAGCGATGCCGCGGCGTTGCAAGCCATCTCGGATCCCAGAACGATGATTTGGGGAAACAAAGAATAGTACCGCTTCGCAACGGTTCAGACTGCCAGCGATTGTACAAGCTTGTGCAAAAAGGCGTCACATTGGCCGAGTTGTTCGGCCTCGATGTACTCGTCGGGCTGATGGCCCTGCGACATCGACCCAGGGCCGCAGACCACGGTCGGGATTTGCAGTTCGCTGAAAAAGCCGGCTTCTGTTCCGTAGGCGACCTTGATGGAGCGGACCTCAGGCAACAGGCGCGCGACCAGCGCTGCTGCGGGGGAATCCGCTGGAACGTCCAAGCCCGGATAGCTGTTGACGACGCTGATGGCTATGCGCGCCGCTGAAAATTTGATGCGGGCTTTTTGCTCAAGATCTGCGCATTCAGCGGTGATATTCGCGAGGATGCCATCGGGCGTCTCTCGGGAGTGATGCCGGATCTCCAAATCAACGGTCGCAGTATCGGGCACGATGTTGAGCGCGATGCCCCCGCTAATGCGGCCTGCGTGTACGGTCGCATAGGCAATGTCGTAAGCATGATCCCGGGCACCACACGCTTCTTGCCTCGCTTGTTCGCGACGAACGGCACCAACGACGTCACAAGCCAAATGAATGGCATTTAAGCAGCTTGGCGCCAGCGAAGAATGACCCGCCACCCCGGTGCACCGGACCCGCGCTGCCAGCTTCCCCTTGTGACCCGTCGCAATCTGCATCGACGTCGGCTCGCCCACGATGCAGGCGCGGGGCCTGCCGACCTCACGAAGGATGTCCGGCGACATGTGTCGAATGCCGAGGCAGCCAACCTCTTCGTCGTACGACACGCACAACAAGAGTGGCGCCTTCAAGTCCGACCGTGCAGCCTCTTTCGCCGCCGACAACATCGAAGCGAGAAAGCCCTTCATGTCGGTCGTGCCGCGGCCAAAATAGCGTCCATTCTCTCGCGACAGCCGGAACGGCTCTCTGGTCCATGCCTGTCCAGCAACAGGGACGACGTCAGAGTGAGCCGATAACATGACACCACCAGGGGCATCCGGCCCAATTCTGGCAAGCAAACCGGATTTCGATCCATCGGCATTCGGAATGCGGACGCAGTGAGATGCACCAATGCTCCGCAGAAAACTTTCGATGTAGCCGACGATTTCGAGATTGCTGTCACAACTGATGGTTTGGAAGCCGATCAGCTTGTCGAGATGGTCGAGTGTGTCGCTCACGGAATGTGCCTCCGAGGACTAGCGTCTGTCACACCACGACCGGTGCCGCTAAAACGGCAAAGGGCAACCCCCTCGTCTGATGAGGGGATTACCCGATAGCAGAAAACTCCGCTCGATCACTGCAGGAGCTGCGTCCACACCTTGGTGACGAGTTGCTGTGCCTTGGGCGAGCAGGCACGGGAGAACTCGACCTTCACAGCTGGGAACAGCTCGGGGGCGTTCTTTGCGGTGTACTTGGCCTTCTCCGGGACGAGTTTCACGGGCGATGAATGGCCATAGAAGTTGTATTGCACGGTGGCGTTCTCTGGCATGCTCATGAAGTCGATGAACGTCTTGGCTAGCTCCACGTTGGCCGAGCCCTTGGGGACGACGAAGCTGTCCAGCCAGCCGACCAGACCTTCCTTAGGCATAGCATATTCGATGTTTGCCTTGTCGTTCAGGCGGGTCTTCATGGTGTTGCCGTCCCACCAGAAATGGGCTGCCACCTCGCCGCCGCCAATGCGGTTCTCGATATTGTCCGAACTGTAGACTTTGACATCCGGTTTCTGCGCGACCAGCAGGTCCAGAACCTTCTTCATTTCGGCCGCATCCTCGGTACAGAAAGGCACGCCGAGATAGAGCTGCGCCGCGCCCAAGACCTCGTCGGGTGTTGCTAGGCTTGCGAGGTTGCCCTTCAATTCGCCGGCGGGCTCGAAGAAGACCTTCC
>JANMOL010000056.1:0-2717 GCA_031369245.1 Hyphomicrobium sp.
GCCCAAACGCGTCGCCGGTGTGCTGCACCTGCACGATTTGTGGCAGATGGACCCGTCGGCCGCCTGTAGCGAGAGGCTCTTTTAGACCCTCCCGCGCTCCTTTTCCAACCGCTTCGCCCAGTGACGCGCCATTTTAAGGACATTCTGTGGCGCGGTTCCCCCATAGCTGACCCGGCTTTTGACCGAATTTTCAACCGACAGCACCGAAAACACCGCTTTTGTGATGCGGGCCTCAATTTTCTGCATGTCGGCCAAGGGCACGGCTTCGAGCTCGAGCCCCTTGGCTTCCGCCGCCTTGACGATCGATCCCGTGACGTGGTGGGCATCGCGGAACGGCATTTTGAGTTCACGCACCAGCCAATCGGCCAGATCGGTCGCGGTCGAATAGCCTCGGCCGGCTGCGGCCCGCATGACATCGGGCACCGGCTCGATATCGGCGACCATGCCGGCCATGGCAGCAATCACCAGCTTCAAGCTCTCGAGCGCGTCGAAGGTGACTTCCTTGTCTTCCTGCATGTCTTTGGAATAGGCCAGCGGCAGGCCCTTCATGACCATCGCCAGCGATTGGAACGCGCCCGCGACGCGGCCAACCTTGGCGCGTGCCAGCTCAGCAGCATCAGGGTTGCGCTTTTGCGGCATGATCGAAGAGCCGGTTGTGAACTTGTCGGACAGGCGCACGAACCCGAACTGCGGCGTCATCCAGATCACGATCTCTTCCGCCAGCCTCGAGAAGTGGATGGCGGTGATGGTGCAGGCCGCCAGCGTTTCGAGCGCGAAATCGCGATCCGAAACGCCGTCGAGAGAATTGCCCATCGGCCGGTCAAAGCCCAGGCTTTCAGCCGTCATGTGCCGATCGATCGGAAATGATGTGCCAGCGAGTGCTGCAGACCCCAGCGGGCTTTCGTTCAAGCGTTTGCGCGCGTCCATGAGGCGCCCGCGATCGCGCGCCAGCATCTCGACATAGGCCAGCAAATGATGGCCGAAGGTCACTGGCTGGGCGGGTTGCAGATGCGTGAAGCCGGGCATGACGGTGCCGGCATGCGCCTCGGCCTTGGCGACCAGCGCGCGCTGGACGTTGGCGAGAGCTTCGTCCATGCCGTCGATCTGATCGCGGACATAGAGCCGGAAATCGGTCGCGACCTGATCATTGCGCGAGCGCGCGGTGTGCAGCCGACCGGCCGCCGCCCCAATCAAATCCTTGAGACGCGACTCGACATTCATGTGCACGTCTTCGAGCGCGCGCGAGAAATTGAATTTGCCGGACTCGATCTCAGCCAAAACAGTGTCGAGGCCCTTGGCAATCTCCTTGGCGTCAGCTTTGGTGATGATACCGGCCTCGGCCAGCATCGCCGCATGGGCCTTCGAGCCGCGGATATCCTGCGGCGCAAGCCGCTTGTCGAAGCCGATCGAGGCGTTTATTTCCTGCATGATCTCGGCCGGTGACATCGCGAAGCGGCCACCCCACATGCTATTTGCTGGTTTATCTGTCACGTTCGGGGCTCCGGCAGCGTAAGATCACGACTATCACCATAATGGAGAGCGTATGAGCGGCGACACACCACGCGGCAACAGTCTAGTGATCGTGGCGGCGGCGGCGCTGGCTGCGTTCGGCGCGGTATACCTGACAATGGCCCGCCCCGACAACGGCGCGTCGCCCGCAGCCACTGCGGAAAACGTTAACAACGGCACGCCCAGCGCTAAGCCGAGTGTTGAGCCGAAAGCTGAGCCGAGCGCAGCGGCGGCTGAAAAGACCGGCCAGATGGCGGCGTTTGTGCGGAAAAAGTTGCCCGAAGCGCTGCCTGAGATCACCTTTAACGATGCCACCGGCCAGTCCATCACGCTTGCGAGCTTCAAGGGCCGGACGGTGCTTTTGAACTTGTGGGCCACCTGGTGCGCGCCGTGCCGCGAAGAAATGGGGGGGCTCGACCGTCTGCAGCAGGCCCTCGGATCGGATACATTCGAAGTCGTGGCACTGAGCCTCGATCGTCAGGGCGCAGCGGCGTCGCAGAAATTTTTAGACGAGGTCAACGCAAAACATCTCAAGCTCTACATCGACGCCACGGCCAAGCAGGGCACCGTGCTCAAAATCGTCGGCATGCCGACCACGATTTTGATCAACAAGGATGGGCTCGAAATCGGCCGCCTTGCAGGCCCGGCCGAGTGGGACTCAGCTGACGCCAAAGCGCTGATCAAAGCGGCGATGGAGTGAGCCGGCATCTCGTCCCCACTGCCCAACGCGCTGGCGAAATTGTAGCCCTACTTCCTCTTGGCTTTAACCTTCTGAGTGAGCGCCGAAGCGGCGGCCGATTTGGCAGCTTTGTTGGCAGTCTTGCTCTTCAGGATCTTGGCGGCAGCGGAGGCAACGTTCTTGCTGGTCGTTTCCTTGCTGCCCTTTTGCGTCAGGGCTGACGCCGCAACGGACTTCTCAGCCTTGCTGGCAGTCTTGCTTCTCAGAACCTTGGACGCGCTCGAGGCAACCTTCTTGCTGGTGCTTTCAGATTTCGCCATGGCACTGTGTATCCTGTGTGGAGGGCTGCCGATCCTGCGAGGGCGGGAGAGTAGGTGTGAGCTGCATCCGCAAGCCGGGGTGTGTGTGCCCATCCCCATGGCGACAACTGGTGGCACGTCGTCTGTCGAGCGGACCTCTTTTCGCTTGAAGTAGTAGAGGCAGTCACCGAGCAGCACGAACCAGCGCTCCTGCTGGTCCAGCGGCGCGG
>JANMOL010000073.1:0-5880 GCA_031369245.1 Hyphomicrobium sp.
TTTAGGCTCTATGAGCTTTGCGATCACAATGTCTCGGAAACGGCAAGGCGGCTTCACATTCACCGCCAGACCCTGCAACGGATACTGGCAAAACGGGCACCACGATAGAAGCGCTTAGCGGGAGACTACGAGACCCTCGGCGCAATGGTTGCTACCTCGCCCATTCGGCAAGACAACAGGAGTGAAGTCGTGAAAACCATGATCGTTGGCGCCTGGAACTTCGTGTTCAATCATGAAGTCAGCCCGCTCAAGCACATCCCGGATATTGGCACGCGGCATATGATTTTGCAGATTCTAGGGTGGATGTGGGCGCTCGCATTTTGCGTGGCCATCGGGAGTTACACAATGCTGGCTGCAAGTCTGATTGGGCACGCCGCCTTGATCGCTGCCGCCGCCATCACCGTCGCCACATACACTACTGCTGCAAACAAGCCCGAAATATTCAGGTCCTACTCCAGTCGCCGTCCCGATGGTGAGCACGAATAGGGCACCTTCTGGACGCTTGATTTACAGATGACTCGAAGCCAGGTGCGATACTTTCAGCGCCGTTAACCGAGCGCATTGCCGGGCAAGCTCGAGATGAAGCGGACCGACGCAGCGAAGTGCTGACGTGGGCGGTTGAAATCAGCTTCTGGGAGAACGGGTTGTACTTGGCGGGACGCTTCGACGAAGTAATAGATCACGACCAAGGTGTTCGTCAGGACATCGACCGCCGACTTCGGGTAGCCAAATGACTGCAGCGACCAGCACAGGTCCAAGCAAGTTCGGCTGCGCGATGTTGATCCTGTCGCAGATAGCTTGCGCATTTTTTTTATCCATTAAGGCCACCATCTTGATGGCGACTGGCAGATGGGCGGCGCAGTTCGGCGCTATCATATGCTCACTCCGTCCAACCTTCTGAAATGCAGCAACCTCGCGGCAGTTCTCGATCTCACGCGCGGACAAGCGTTGGCTCTCACATCTCGCTTATGGTTGTTGGGTTACGCATCGGACCTAAAATTTTTGCAACTCTCGGGCACCTGGGCCGATACTAACCCAACCAACGTTTCCCGTCTTGGCGCACACCTGATGTATTGAACGTGATCCCGGCTCTGCGATGTGCGTGCCGCACATCTGCGGCCGGGAACGCGAGGGTAGAGAGTTGCGCGAAGCGCCACCACCCATCCCTACTCTCGCCATGTTCGCGGGCGACGGTCCAAGGCAAGCGTGCGGGCGCGACACGGTCGAGGGGTTGTGGTGTGTCCGAGCAAAATCATGTGCTGCCCGCAGCGTTTTCCATTCCGCAGCAGGCGACCATCGAAGGCGCGATCGAGTACGCGGGCGCGATGGTGATCGCCGGCACGATCGATGGCGATGTGACCTGCGTCTCGCTGATCGTCACCGAACGCGGCGTGATCAACGGCAGCGTGACCTCGCAAACCGTGACGGTGCTCGGCGAGATCAACGGCGAAATCACCGCCAACACGCTGACGCTCAAAACCGCGTGCTCGGTGACCGGTGATATATTCCACAAGCACTTAGTGCTCGAAGACGGCGCTTATTTCGAGGGCCGCTCGCGGCGGTTGTCAAAGCCGCTCGAACTGGTCTCCTGAACGCCAAAACGCCACCCCAACCCGAAGATTTCTGCTAAACCGCTGATGTTAAGTTTGATAGCGCTGGAGCGTGACGGTGCAACGTGCTATTCTTACCAAACTGGGAAATCCAGCAACGCAAAGCGCCGGCTCGCAGTTCGTGCGGACCGGCGTTTCCGTTTTTCCAGCCTGCAAAACGATCAGCCCGCCTTTTTGGCGTTGCGCTCTTTCTTGGCAGCTTTGGCGACGCGCTTGGCGGTGTTCTCAGCCTTGAGCTGCTTGGACTGAATTTTGCGGCGGCGCAGGTTCGACATCGTCGGCATGTGGAAAGTCTCCCTTTGGCTGGCGTTGTAGGGCGAAATGCGGTCGTGTCAATGCGGCTTTGAACGCTTGGCGCTTGGGGGTTGAATGGGTTTACACACCAACCCACGAGAGACCGGACGCAAGCGCGCAAACCCACAGGACCCGCCATGACCACGACCACCACAACCTCCGGCCTGCAGATCACCGATACCGTCGCTGGCAGCGGCGCGTCCCCCAAAACCGGCCAGACTTGCATCATGCACTACACCGGCTGGCTCTATAAAGACGGCGTCAAAGGCGCGAAGTTTGACAGCTCCGTCGATCGTGGCGAACCCTTCGAATTTTCAATTGGCGTCGGCCAGGTGATCAAGGGCTGGGACGAAGGCGTCGCATCGATGAAAGCCGGCGGCAAGCGCACGCTGATCATTCCAGCCGCACTGGGCTACGGCGCGCGCGGCGCAGGCGGCGTGATCCCGCCCAACGCGACGCTGCTGTTCGACGTCGAATTGCTCGACGTGACGGACTAACGCGGGCGAATTTCTTCACGATCCCGAAAATAGTGAACCTTTGGCGCCCCGCCCGCGACCAACGACCACAGCTGAGGCCTCGATCGGGGCCCGTCTGTGCCGTAGGATACAGCCTTGGTTGGCGGAAAACGGCATAACGTGGAGGGTTGCCCGCATGCGATGCGGGTCCAATTTCTGGAAAGGATCTTCCGATGCGCTTTAACAGCACCATCGCGGCACGGCGCGCGCGTCTCGCAGCCAGCGCGGCGCTTATTTTGACCGCGGCGACCAGCGCGTTTGCGGGCTCAGATCCGTCGGGCGTGTGGATCAACGATACCGGCCGCGGCGCGGTCGAAATCAAACCGTGCGGATCAGCGCTGTGCGGTCACGTTGTCTGGGTCAAGGATGGCGCCGATACCAAAGGCTGCGGCCGGCAAATCATCGGCGACGCGACGCCCGCAGGCTCAGGCCGCTGGGATAGCGGCTGGATTTATTCGCCTGAGAAACGCAAGAATTACGATGTCGAGCTGACGCCGCTCAAAGACGGCACGCTGCGCGTCATGGGCTATGCTGGCACCAAGCTGTTTTCGCGCACCATGATTTGGACGCGCGCGCCAGCAGATTTGCAGCGCTGCGGCAACGTTGAAGCCAAGGCAGCGCCAGCCACGCCTGCGGTTGCAGCGCCAGCGGCCGTCGCGTCAACTCCCGAACCCGCCGCCGTCAAGCCGGTTGAACCCCTTGATGTCAAAACCGCCACCGCGAAAGCTGCAGGCCCGGCTACAGCGGTACCAGCCGTCGTGCCGCCTGCGACGGCGGCGACAGTCCCCAGCACAACAGCCAAGGACGGCAGCGCCCATGTCGCGACGGCTCCGGGTGCTTCGAAGGACACAGAACCGCCAGCAAACAGCGCGGACGCGCCGTCAACGCTCGACAAGCCAAAAATGGCAGACAACGATGCTGACGGTGGCGATGAAGGCGGCGAAAAACCAGGCGAACGGCGCAAGGGTGGCGGCCTGAAACTCGGCGATCTCGATCTCGATAAGGTTTTCACCAAAACCAAATCCGGCAAATGCAAACTCGATTTGCCGTGGGTCAAAGTGCAGTTCAAGTGCGACCAGGATTAAATCACTCGCGGCCTGATGACGGCCGTCGTGCACAAACAAAAAGGCCCGCATCAATGAATGCGGGCCGTTAAAGACAACACGGCGGAGAGCCGAATTACATGCTCATCCGCCGTGTAAAATTCCAAATGGACGTGTCGACTTAGATGATGTCGATTTCTGCTGGCAGGTACGACGTCACTTCGAGGCCGACTTCCTGTTCGCGCACGGCGGGCTTGGTCCAGAGCTTCATGATGTTTCCTCCAAGAGAGTGATCAGGAACATCGCGTTCCCATGAGCAGGACATTAGCCAAAGCCCGCGATAACGTCCAATCGCGTTTGCGTGAGAATTTGATAAGATTTGCTTATCTGACGATGGACGGCCGCTGATGAAATACTGTACCCAAAACGGCTTGCACGCCGGACAACCCGGCGTCATAGAACGATCGCGCCGAACAGGAGTTGATGCCGATGCCCATGCCCGCCGCCGACATTGAGCGGCTGATCAAAGAGACATTTCCCGATGCCGAGATTGCACTGACGGATCTCGCTGGCGACGGCGACCATTGGGCAGCCCACGTCGTCTCAGCCGCGTTCGCCGGCAAAAGCCGCGTACAACAGCACCAGATGGTCTATGCGGCCCTCGGCGGACGCATGGGCGGGGTCTTGCATGCCCTGCAACTGACGACGGCGGCACCAAAAACCTAGAGCGCTGCAGGACCGCACTCAGCCCCCCAATTGACTTGACCCCGCCGCTCCCCCACATCTGACAGCAAGACGAGAGCGGTCACCAGCACCCCGATCCGGACCCTTACAGGAGCTCACCATGGCCGACGCAGCAGCCCAAACCCCTGCCCACGCCGCAATCGCCAAGACGATCGCGGACAACGACATCGTGCTCTACATGAAGGGCACCAAGCAGTTTCCGCAGTGCGGGTTCTCGGCCACCGCCGTCAAGATCCTGGAACACCTCGGCGTGCCGTTCAAAGACGTCAACGTGCTCGACGATATGGCCGTGCGCGACGGCATCAAGGCGTTCTCGAATTGGCCGACCATTCCTCAGCTCTACATTAAGGGCGAGTTTGTCGGTGGCTGCGATATCATGAAAGAAATGCATCAGGCTGGCGAACTGCATGACCTCGTGTGCGCCAAGGGCATCGCGCACGCTCATCATCACGACTAGGCAGCGCGCGCATCCAATGGCGCAAATCCCGCAACAATAGGCGGCGGGCCTGGCTCGCCGCCCTTTTTTTGCCGTTTGCCGGTGATGGCTAGAACTGAGGCGCCGGGATGAACCCGGCCCGGGTCTCGATGGGCTGTTAGCCCTTGCGGTGGGGATGCGCGCATGCGCGTTGGCGGCCGGCGGTTTTTTCTCAGTCTCACCATTTTGGCGGCCAGCGTCTGCTTAGCGCTAGGCATCTCGTTGCCCATTCTCAAACTCACGCAATTCGGCTTTTGGACAACCGAGCACTCGCTGCTGTCGACCGTTGGCGTGCTGATCCGCGAGGGCCAGAGTTTCCTCGGCGGCATCGTGCTGGTGTTCTCGATCGTGCTGCCGGTCACCAAGCTGCTCTACCTGCTGCTCGTCTCAACTCTGCCGCCGTCAGAAATCGCCCGCCAAAGCCAAAGGTTGCGCGCGCTCGAGTGGCTCGGCAAATGGTCGATGCATGATGTGCTGGTGCTGGCGCTGACGATCTTCTTCATCAAGAGCCAGGGGGTCTATGATGCCTCAAGCCTCAACGGCGTCTATTTCTTCACCGCCGCCGTGCTGCTCATGATCTTAGCCTATGCCTGGATCCGCACCGATGGCATTGCGGCCGCGCACGGGGCTCTACCCGCCGGTCCGCAACCAGACATTGGCGCCGGCACGGGTCCTGTCTCGAACTTCCGCAATTTTACGCTGAGCTTTTTGATCATCGTCGCGACGGTCTTTTTTGCCCTCGGCATTATCCTGCCGACCATCCGCTTCACCACGGTTTACGTGTGGACCAACGAGCATTCGATCCTGACGATCATCTACGCGCTGTTTGAAAACGGCGAGCATTTCCTGTGCGCGGTGGTGTTCGCGGTCTCGGTCTTTTTCCCATTTATGAAGCTGTTTTATTTGCTGACGCTGCTGACGACCCATGACATGCCGGCCGAGTTCCGGCGCAAATCGATCGCGACGATGGAATGGCTCGGGCGCTATTCGATGACCGACGTCATGGTGCTGGCGCTGATGATCTTCTACGTCAACTCATCTGGCTATACGGAAGCGCGCGTATTGCCGGGGGTGTATTTCTTTGCGGCCAGCGCCTTGATGACGATGCTGGCCTATGGCTGGGCCAATGTCAGCCCGCCGGTAAAACGCCGCCGTCCCGTCAGCGGTGGTCGTGTGAGCGGTGGTCCGGCCTTCTCGAT
>JANMOL010000083.1:0-4861 GCA_031369245.1 Hyphomicrobium sp.
CCGGCGACGAAGGCGGCTGCCCGTGAGTTCGGCCGTGGGTGATCGGCCGCCAGATTTGTCGAAGATACTGGTTGTCAAAATCGGCGGCAGTCTGGCGGAAACCGGCCGTCTGAAAGACACGCTGGCGCTGATCGCTGCCGCGCAGCGGCCGGTCGTGGTCGTACCGGGAGGCGGCGCCTTTGCGCAGAAGGTTCGCGATCTGCAAAACGCCATCCGCTTTGATGATGCCTCCGCCCATCGGCTGGCCATGCTCGGCATGCATCAGATGGCCGAGATGTATTTCACGATGGACCCGCGTTATGCCGCAGCCGACAGCCTCGACGGTATTGCGCGCCAGCTTGCTGTTGGGCTTATTCCGGTCTGGATGCCGCTGCAGATGTCCCAAAGCGACAGCGGCATTCCGGCCAATTGGACCATTACGTCCGATGGTTTGGCGGCACGGCTGGCTGAACACCTGGGCGGCGCTTCACTGGTCCTCTTGAAGTCGGTCGACGCACCGCCTGGCCAATCTGCTGAAACTTTGGCGGCTGAAGGCATTCTTGATGCCGCGTTCCCGGTGATCGTTGCGCGTTCGCATCTCGCCTGGGCCATCATGGGGCCGTCGGATGATGCGCGGCTTACCTCGCTCTTGGCCGATCATTCGGCTGCCGTTTCGAATTCTTAAGGCCAGCACGGAAAGCCGGTCGACGGCACCCCATCCGCATGCTATCGCGCGCCGTATGGATTATGAAGCTGATCTCAAAGGCGTGGCGCGTCCGCGCTTCGGGTGGGCGCTGACCGGTTCGGGGCATTTCTTCAAGGAAAGCCTGGAAATCATGCGCACGCTGCCAAACCTCGACGTGTTCGTCTCGAAGGCGGCCGCCGAAGTTATCCGCATGTACAAGCAGGAGCTTGAGCTCGCACCTGACGTTCGCATCTTCAAGGATACCACCGCCAGTGCCGCCCCTGTTGGAGCATTCTACTACGGCGTTTATCACACCCTCATCATGGCCCCCGCGACATCGAATACGGTGGCCAAGTGTGTGGCTGGCATTTCCGATAACCTTGCAACCAATGTGTTTGCGCAAGCCGGAAAAACCCGCGTCCCAGCGATCGTGTTCGCATGCGATACCGCCCCTGAGATGGACACCGAAGCGCCCAAGGGTATGGTCAAAGTCTACCCGCGCCGCATCGATCTCGATAACACCGAAAAGCTTAAAACCTTTGACGACACGACCGTGGTTGAGAGCATCGCTGATCTAAAGAAGGCCGTCGCCGCTAGGCTCATATGGCTCAAGACGCACAAGATAAGCTCCTCTTCCTGACCGGCCGGCTGGCTGAAAACAGGTTGAAGACCACCGTCGCGCGCGTTGGTCTCGATGAGGGGTCGTGGGCGGTCGCCAACATCGGCATCAAAGTGGCAGCGCTGATGACGGAAGCGATTGTGCGCAATCGCCTGAAGGGCCCGCTGGACGCGACGCGCGTCATCGTGCCAGGCCGTTCGCGGATGGATTTAGCCTCGCTCGGCAATCATTTCGGCGTGCCGTTTGAGCGCGGGCCTGACGAGTTGGCCGACCTGCCGCAGTTTCTCGGCAAAGGCGGCAAGCCGCCAGATTTTTCCAAGCACGATCTGAGAATTTTTGCCGAATCCGTCGATGCAACGGCCCTGACGATTGATGAAATGCTGGCCCGGGCGCACGCGCAAAAATCCAAAGGGGCCGACGTGATCGATGTCGGCTGCCAACCAGAGACGCCATTTCCGCAGCTGGAGGAGATGGTCGCGGCACTGATCAACGCCGGGTTTAAAGTGAGCGTCGATAGCGGCAATGTCGCGGAATTAGAGCGCGCCGCAAAAGCCGGCGCCCACTACGTCCTCAGTCTCGACGAAACGACGCTGGATGCGGTCAAGGGCACGGCATGCGTGCCTGTTCTGGTGCCGCGGCCGCACGGCGATCTGGCGTCTCTCATTCGCGCCATCGATCTCGCCAACAAAAAGAAGATCAAGCACATCGCCGATCCGATCCTTGATCCCATACATTTTGGCTTCACAACCTCGATTGAGCGCTACGCCGAGCTGCGCCGTCAGCGGCCTGATGTTGAAATTCTGATGGGGACCGGCAACCTGACCGAGCTGACCGATGCCGATAGCCAAGGCGTCACCGCGCTGCTGCTTGGCATCTGCTCGGAACTCCGCATTCAAAACGTCTTAATCGTTCAGGTTTCGCCCCACACCCGCCGCACGATCGAAGAACACGATGCAGCGCGCCGCTTGATGTTTCGCGCGCGTGAGGATGAGAGCCTGCCAAAAGCCTACGGCGGCGGCATGCTGTCACTGCATGATCTGATCCCGTTCCCGCAGTCGGACGCCGAGATTACCGCGGGTGCCGCCCAAGTGCGTGACGATAACTTCCGGATTCAAGTCGGCGAGCAGGGCGTGCATATCTATTCGCGCCAAGGCCACCATGTTTCGCGCGATCCGTTCGAGCTTTATCCCAAGCTCGGCGTTGAGGGCGACGGCGCGCACGCGTTCTATCTCGGCTACGAGCTTGCAAAAGCCGAAATTGCGCTCGCGCTTGGCAAACGCTACGCGCAAGACAATCCTCTTGATTGGGGCCTTGCCAGCGATAAGAAAAGTGAAGACCTGATCCGCCATGCACCCGAGGGTGCAACCCTCAAAGCAAAGGAGCAGGGTGCAACCCTCAAAGCAAAGGAGCAGGGTGCACCCCTCAAAGCAAAAAAGAGCAAAGACGGCGAGGGAGACGGTTGATGCCGCGCATCGTTGAGACGATCGTCACCACCGCCAACGCACAGGGCGAAGTGCACATCGCGCCGCTCGGGCTCATTGCGGACGGTGATCATTGGATCATTGCCCCGTTCAAGCCGTCTAAAACGCTCGATAACCTGCTCGCCAATCCAGCCGCGTGCGCGAGCCACACCGACGATGTGCGCGTTTTCGCTGGATGCGTGACAGGGCGCAAATCGTGGCCGTTGATGCCTGCTGCCAAGATCAAAGGCGGGCGGCTCGCCAATTGTGTGTCGCATTGGGAGCTCGAGGTTGATGGCACGATCGAAGACGATGTGCGCCCGCGTTTCCGTTGCAAAATCGTCCACGCCGAGAGCCATCGCGGCTGGGAAGGCTACAATCGCGCCGAAGCGGCCGTGCTTGAACTCGCCGTTCTGACAACCCGGCTGTCGATGCTTCCGCCTGAGAAAATCGATACTGAACTCAAGTACCTTGAGATCGCGATCACCAAGACCGCTGGTCCGCGCGCCAACGAAGCCTGGGGCTGGCTGATGGAAAAAATCACGGCGTGGAGGGCTGATCATCCTGCCCGTCATCCAGCGGCGAAGCCGTAATGCACGGCGTGGATCACAAAGCAGCATTTATCGCTGCCGCGCGTGCAGCCCTTGACGCGCAGTCGTTCGTCAAGCTGTCGCTGGGCAAGCCGCGTGGCGAGACGTACCTCAAAAAAATCCTGATCACACCCGTCGTGGTGCGCGACCAACCGATGATGCGCACTGTTTCGACGCACGCAACGAAGGACATCACAAAAAACCTGACGCACGATGATGCCCTGGCCGAAATTGGCCGCAGGCTTGGCGAGACCTTCCTCAGCGCGACGCTGTTTGCGACCACCGGCGATATGACGATCAGCTACAACAAGCGCAAGGACGCCCACATCACCCGCAGCAAGCCGGCGTTCGCGGCGACGGGCGGTCACCAGCACAATCGCGCCAAACAGTATGTCGTCGAGCCGTCGCGGCCCTATTTACATCATCTCGGCATCATGCTTGACGATGGCCGCGTCAAACCGTCGATGTATCCCAAGTTCAAGCAGATCTGCCACTTTGTTGAAATTGTCGATGATCTGGTGCGTGGCTCCGAATTGTCGGCCGCGGCCAGCATCACCGCCATCGATATCGGGTCCGGCAAAGGCTATCTGACAATCGCGCTGTATGACTATTTGACCGCTCACCTCAAGAAAAGCTGCAGGCTCCGCGGCATCGAGCGGCGCCCCGACCTTGTGCACTTCTGCAATGGACTGTCGGCACAGCTGAAGCTCACAGGGCTTAGCTTCGAAGCGGCTGACGCCGATCAGACGTCTGTCGCCCCTGTTGATCTGCTGATCGCGCTGCACGCCTGCGATACGGCAACGGACGATGCAATCGCGCATGGCATTGCCGCCAACGCGGCCCTGGTCATTACCGCGCCGTGCTGTCAGCACGAGATCGCGCCGCAGTTGACCAAGTCTGCCGAAGGCTTGCGCGGCCTGACGAAATTCGGGCTGTTGAAGCAGCGCCAGGCCGATCTCGTGACGGACGCCGCGCGCTGCCTGCTGCTCGAAGCGTCGGGCTACAAGGTCAAAGTCATTGAGTTTGTCTCGACCGAGCACACCGCCAAAAATCTGATGATCGCGGGTATTCGTTCTCTCGATGCCGATCGCGCGGGCGCGCGCCGCCAATACGAAGCACTCAAAGCCTTAGCAGGGTTCTCGACGCACCATCTTGAGACAAGGCTGGCACAGTCAATTGCGTCCAAGGGTTGAAAAGCGCAGATTTGGGTCCGAAATCCCAGTCTGCCGCGATCTCGTGTGTTAGCCTTCGAAGGCTAATTGCTGTTCCCGCGCATAGCGTCTTCGTTTTGACGAGCCGTCGGCTTGCCCGCAATTTATTTTTTTGTCCGCCCTGCTGATCTGGAGGACCTCATGGAAATGTCAGACGACATCATCACCGCCATCATCGGTGCAGTAGCGGGGTCAGCGGCAACCGCTGTCGTGAGTTTTCTGCTTCACAAGCGCAGTATGGCGCACGAGCGGCGACTGGCTCGCGAGAAAGTTGATTGGGATTTTTTGTCCACAACGCTGCCGGTCCTATCGCGACT
>JANMOL010000163.1:0-4522 GCA_031369245.1 Hyphomicrobium sp.
TGACCGGGCGAATCCCGTTTCCGTACTCCGAGGATGCGGCCAGCCATTGGCTGACCGGCTTAGCCAACGGCGAGGTCGTTTACGGCATTGAACACGGCGGCGACCTGATCGGGCTATGTGGCTTCACGCGCGAGCCCGATGGCACGGCCGATATGGGCTATTGGATTGGCCGGCCCTATTGGGGCCGCGGGTATGCCACCGAGGCCGCCCGCGCCCTGATGACCCACGGCTTTACGAAGGCTGGCGTTAAACGCTTCACGTGCTGCCACTTTGCCGATAACCCTCAGTCGCAACGCGTCATTGCGAAGCTTGGCTTCCGGCAGCTGGGCGCCTGCACGGGCTGGTGTGAGGCGCGTCAAGCCGAATTGCCAACGCTGCGCTACGAACGGCGACGCCCCTGGACGACTGCGATTAGAGCGCTAGCATCATGAAATTTCTCGATACGGCAAAAATCTATGTGGCGTCAGGCGCGGGTGGCAACGGCTGCGTTGGCTTCCGCCGTGAGAAGTTCATCGAGTTTGGCGGACCCAACGGCGGCGACGGCGGCAAGGGCGGCGATGTCTGGGTCGAATGCGTCGCCAATCTCAACACCCTGATCGACTATCGCTATCAGCAGCACTTCAAAGCCAAATCCGGCCAAGGCGGCATGGGCCAGAACCGCTCGGGCGCCAACGGCGATGATTGCGTGGTCAAGGTGCCGCCGGGCACGCAGGTTCTTGCCGAAGACGGCGAAACACTGCTGGCCGATCTGACGACACCCGGCGAGCGCGTGTTGATCTCGCGCGGCGGCAACGGCGGCTTTGGCAACGCCCACTTCAAGAGCGCAACCAATCAAGCGCCGACGCACGCCAATTCCGGCCTGCCCGGCGAAGAGCTGACGTTGTGGCTGCGTCTCAAACTCATTGCCGACGCGGGCCTCGTGGGCTTGCCGAATGCCGGCAAATCGACGTTTCTTGCAGCCGTCTCAGCCGCCAAACCGAAAATCGCCGACTACCCGTTTACGACCCTGCATCCCAATCTCGGCGTGGTGCGGGCCGGTGAGACCGATTTCGTGCTGGCTGATATTCCGGGCTTGATCGAAGGCGCCCATGATGGCGCAGGCCTAGGCGACCGCTTCCTCGGGCATGTCGAGCGCTGCCGCGTGCTGCTCCACCTGGTCGATGCGACCGAGGCCGACGTTGGCGCGGCTTACAAGACGGTCCGGCGCGAATTGAAAGCCTACAGCGATGAACTGCACCGCAAGAAAGAGATCGTAGCGCTGTCCAAGGCCGATGCTCTTGACGAAGCAACGCTTGAAGAAAAATTCACCGCTCTAAAAAAAGCCTCCCGCAAGATACCGCTGGTGCTCTCGGCTGTCTCCGGCCGCGGCGTCAAGGAAGCGCTTTACGCACTCATCCGCGAGATCAATCGCGCGTCGGCGCCCGATGATGCCGTCGATGGCGGACAGGACATCGGCTGGCGGCCGTGATTAAGCAGCCCGCTGCCGTGTTTGGCGGCGATTGAGCCTGGTCGCACGGATCATCGCCAGGATCGTGAACCCGATGACGGTGGCAACAAACCCTTCGACAGGCGCAAACGTCATCGCCAGCCCGGCAACGCCGGGGCCGATGATGCCGCCCACTTGATACGTCATGATGAAGGCCGCATTGGCAACCGCAAGATCGCCCGCATCAACTTGTTCGCCGACGATCACAAGCCCGAGCGTATAAAAGCCGATGACGATGCCGCCGAGCAAAAACACCACCACCGCACCGGCTTCCGGCGACTGAAGGCAGAACGGCAAAGCGGCCGCCAGGACGATAAACGTCAGCGACAACGCAAACGCTAACCCGCTGCGCGATACCTTGTCGGCAAGCCAGCCGATGAAGAACTGCAGCGTCAGGCCGCCAACCAGGAGAACGGTCAAAAGCTCCAGTGACCGCTCGCCACTAACGCCGCTCGCAATGGCAACGTTGGCCAGCAGCGAGAAATGCGACATCTCCAGCACACCGCCGAGGAACGCAGCCGTCATGCCGACCGGTACCAATCTGAAAGCCTTGCGCACGCCCGAGGCCGACTTGTTGATCATGTCCGGTGCCAAGCGCCGGGCTAACAGGATCGGCAAAATCGAAATGAGCGTCGAAAACACGCCGATCAAATACGGCAGTGGACCTGTGGTTCCGGTCAGCTGCAAAATAGGCGGACCGACCGCGAAGCCTAAAAAGAATGACGCGGCATAGAGCGAGACGATCCGTCCGCGCGTCGTCTCCGTCGTGACCGTATTGATCCACGTCTCGCCAATCAGCCACGGCAGCGTCAGGCCCGCACTCATGATGAAGCGCAGAGCGATCCACGCGGTCACGTCGTGCGACAGATAGAGCCCGATGAAGCCCGCCGCTGAAATCAGGCATCCAATCGCCATGGCCGGCACGGCGCCGATCCGCGACAGCACGCTCGGCACCAGCGGCAGCAGCAGCAAGGTTGCGACCGACGGCGCAGCACCGGCAAGGCCAATGACCCAATTGGGCTGCTGCCAGGATTCAAACACCAGCGAGACCAGCGGGTAACCAATTCCGAACGGAATACCGACGCCAAAGGCAGAAAGGATGACGGCGGTTAGGCTTTTGGCCCGATCGGACCGGGACAGCACGGCGGTCGTATCTGCAGGCATGCGTCGCGCTCACCTTTTCGGAGTTTAAAGCCGGAGGCTACAGGTTCACACTTGCTGGCGGATGAGGCCAGAGATAAACCCGCCTGGGTCTTCAGGATTCCCACATCTTCAATAGTGCGCCCCGCGCACCCATGCGGTTGACGAAACAATTATGGCTCTCGCTGTCAACACCCGCGCGCCGGTTCGGCCCGAATGGACGAAGGCCAAGCGCATTGTCGTGAAAATCGGCTCGGCGCTGCTGGCCGACCGCGCGACCGGCAAGCTCAAGACCGAGTGGCTGGCCTCCCTCATGGACGACGTCGCCGCGCTCGCCAAGTCAGGCAAGGAGGTCGTGCTGGTGTCATCGGGCGCGATCGCGCTCGGCCGCCATACGCTCAAACTCCCCAAGGGTCCCCTTGAACTCGAACAGAGCCAGGCCGCCGCCGCCGTTGGTCAGATTTCTCTGGCCCACGCCTACCAGGAGCTGGCCAGCGCGCACGGCCTGATCGCAGCCCAGGTTCTGTTGACGCTCGGCGATACCGAAGAGCGGCGGCGCTATCTCAACGCCCGCCACACCCTGCAGCAGCTGCTCGCGTTGAAGGCCATCCCGGTGGTCAACGAAAACGATACCGTGGCCACCACCGAAATCCGCTACGGCGACAACGACCGGCTGTCGGCGCGCGTGGCGTCGATGGTCTCGGCCGATTGCCTGGTCTTGCTGTCGGATATCGACGGGCTGTACACCGCCCCGCCAAATGGCAATCCCAACGCCCAGCACATCCCGCTGGTGACCGAGATCACGCCCGAGATCGAAGCCATGGCCGGAGATGCTGGAACAGAATTGTCCAAAGGCGGGATGAAGACCAAGGTTGAAGCGGGCAAGATCGCGCTCGGGGCCGGCACCAACATGGTCATCTCGACGGGAAAAATTCTAAACCCGCTCAGAGCCATTGCGGACGGCGCCAAGGTCACGTGGTTCCTGGCTAATTCTGATCCCGTGACCGCGAAAAAGCGCTGGATCGCCGGCCAGCTCGAACCCGCAGGCCAGGTGTTCATCGACGGCGGTGCTGAAAAAGCGCTGCTGTCCGGCAAGAGCTTGCTGCCGGCCGGCGTGACCCGCGTTGACGGTGATTTCGACCGCGGCGACGCCGTCATTATCCGCGCCGCCGATGGCCGAGAGCTTGGCCGCGGACTGATTGCCTATGCGACGGACGAAGCCCGTCGTATCATCGGCAAGAAGTCGAGCGCGATTGCGGAAATCCTCGGCTACGAAGGCCGCGACACGCTCGTCCATCGCGACGACATGGCGCTGAACAGGAAGTGACCCAGGAATTTGTGATGACTACGCAAGAGCGCATCGACCTTGAGACCGCGCGCGTGATGCAGGGCGTTGGCCAAGCCGCGCGTCAGGCCGCCCGCGTACTGGCAATCGCGCCGTCCGATCAGAAAAATGCCGCGTTGACCGCTGCCGCCGCAGCGCTGCGCAAGAATACCGCAGCGATCCTGATAGCTAACACCCGCGACCTCGATGCGGCCAAGGCAGCCGGCCGCCCAGCGTCGTTCATCGACCGCCTCATGCTGGATGCCAAACGGGTCGAGGCCATCGCCAAAGGCATGGAAGATATTGCAGCACTGGCCGATCCGGTCGGCACCATTCTCGCGGAATGGGCCCGCCCCAATGGCTTGCGCTTCCAGCGGGTCCGGGTGCCACTGGGAGTCATTGGCATCATTTACGAAAGCCGCCCGAACGTCACAGCCGACGCCGGCGCGTTGTCGCTCAAGTCCGGCAACGCATCGATCCTGCGCGGCGGCTCGGAAAGCCATCACTCGAGCACGGCCATTCATGCCTGTCTGGTTGACGGCTTGCGCGCCGCGGGGTTACCCGAGGCAGCC
>JANMOL010000220.1:0-7884 GCA_031369245.1 Hyphomicrobium sp.
CTCGACTGGATTGCCGCTTGTTGATAGCGCCCTGATCGCCGTCGCGTATCTGCTGGTGAAGCACGCGCTGGCCGACTTTCTGCTGCAAACGGAATCCCAGCGCCACGAAAAAGGCCAGTACGGCGCGACCGGCGGGCTGACCCACAGCCTGACGCACATCGCGCTGACCGCGCCGGTGTTTCTGCTGCTGCCAGCCGTTATGACCGGGGTGGCCGTGGCACTGCTGGCCGCCGAGTTTGTGTTGCATTACCACATCGATTGGACCAAGGAGCAGATCGTCCGCTCGCGCGGCTGGACCTCACACGACACGCCGTTCTGGTGGGCCCTCGGCATCGATCAGCTGCTGCACGGGCTGAGCTATGTCGCGCTGCTGTGGCTGGCGTTTGCGTCAACGCCCGCAGGCTGACGGTTCAGCCCGCCTAAGCCCGCTTGAGCCCGCCGCAACGACGGCGGCGCGGCGCCGCGCCGGCCCGACGACGCCCTGGACAGCGTGCCCCAAGACGGCTAGTCGGGAGAGGCAATTTGGACGCCGCGGCGGGTCTCTAGGGCCCGGCCCCGGGACCTGTAACGAACCTGCTTCTCCTCACGAATACCCAATCTTAGAGGCCTGATTTTGGACCGGAAGGCGCGTGACGCAGAGTGGTCGCAGTGGATGTGTGCTGCGATCAAAGGCGATGAAGCGGCCTACCGGCGCTTTTTGACCGACGTATCGCGCGCTCTGAGAGGCGCTGTGCGGCGCGGATTTGGCGGCGTCAGTGCTGGCCCCAACGAGATTGAAGACGTGGTGCAGGAAGTCATGCTGGCGATCCACCTCAAACGGCACACCTGGGACCAATCGAAGCCGATTGGCCCGTGGATCCAGGCCATTTCTCGCAACAAGATGATCGACAACCTGCGCCGCAAGGGCCGCCGCACGGAAGTCCCGGTCGACGGCCTGCTCGACGTGCTCGAAGCGGGCGGCCACGAAGACGCGATCCACGCTTACGATGTCAATCGCGTGCTCGCGAGCCTCAATGGCCGCAACCGCGAGATCGTGCAAGCGATCACGCTCGATGGCCATAGCGCGCACGATGTCGCCAAGCGTCTCGGGATGACCGAGGTCGCCGTGCGGGTATCATTGCACCGCAGCCTCAAAGCTTTGGCGCGGACCTATTCAGAGACCAAGTCATGAAGACAGATGATCTCATCAGCGCGATGATTGCCGATAACGCCTCAGCCTCGCCGCCGATTTCGCGGACGGTGTGGGTGGCCATTGCCGCCGGTGCTGCGCTGGCCGTTGCGCATTTTTCATCGCTGCTCTCGGTCCGGCCGGATTTTGGCTACGCGATCGCCCACGAGCCGCGCTTCATCTTCAAGTTCGTGTTTACCCTTGCCTTGGCGATCCCGGCCCTGCTGCTTGTCCAGCGGCTGTCGCGGCCGGACGGTAAGGCTGGGTGGCCGTTGTGGCTGCTGGCCGTGCCGCCACTGCTGCTGATCGCGGCGGTGCTGATGGAAATGAATGCGGTGCCGCGCGAATATTGGCACGTCAGCGCACTCGGCTCGATGCCCGGCGCGTGCATGAAGTACATTCCGCTGCTGTCGCTGACGCCGCTGGCAGCGGTGCTGTATGCGCTGCGCCAAGGCGCGCCATCGAACCCGGTTGCGGCCGGTGCGGCGGCCGGACTGCTGTCGGCCACCATCGCTGCGGCGCTGTATGCCACCTTCTGCGTCGATGACAGCCCGATGTTCCTGGCCATCTGGTATGTGGCGGGAATTGCCATTGTGGTCGCGGCCGGGGCGCTGATGGGATCGCGGCTGCTGCGCTGGTAACGGCAAGCGCGGATCACAGCGCCGCAGCGAACGCGAACGGGCTGCTTTAACCAGAACCCATGAATATCGACCAAAGACCTAAGACTAAGGTCTGAATCCTTTTCGGACCTTTGTCGGACCACCCCTCGCGCCGAAAGTGGGTTGTTCCGGCCCAATTACCAGATACTTTCATAAAATTGTACGCGTACCTTTGGCATCCGGCCTGCCCTGTCTAGCAGCCGTGCCTCCGGGCCCATTTGGGCTTTGATTTTTTGAGTGTGTATGGCGATGACATTAGGCATCGGCAAACCAGGATCGACAGCAGCCTCTGGGCTGCACGAATTGGTTTGTGCTTTGCCCCGTGATCTGTGCCATCGCGTTCCAACCGGCCTCTCTTGCGGAGGCACGCGCCCATGACAACCGACCTGCGCGAACCCGATGGACCTGACGGCGATCGCAGCGAGCCATCGCAGGATCAATCGGATCACGGCACCGGCACAACGGCCAGCCAGCCGCCATCCGAAACGTCGCCGCCGCCCGATTCGACGCCCCATTCGCCGCCGCCCCATTCGCCGCCACCCCATTCACCGATTATGACGCCGCTTGGCGTGTGGGTTGCGGGCGACGATCAGGCGTTGCCGGGCTTTGGCCGCATTATGCTGTCGCGGCCCGTCAGCGCGATCACAGACAGTGCGACGCTCGGCTGGTTCAAGTCCGGTGCTGGACCAAGTGGGCTGGCCGGTATTCTCGATCACACCGACCCTCGTCTCACACAGAATGCCGGTTTTGCAGCCCGCTTTGCCGCCAACGACAACGTCATCTGGGTTGGCGATGATGATGGCACGGGCGGCGTCTACGGCCGCGATCCAAGCGTCGCGAGCCTGCCGAACGGCGACACGATGGTCGCGTGGATCGGGCTCGACAACATCGTCCACGCCAAGCTCTACACCGCCGAATTGCCCAGCGGTGACGACGATGGCGGGCCAGCCAACGCCGACATCAATGCGGCGCTTGAGGATCTCGGGGCGGCTGGCGCAGCCGACGTCAGCGCGCTCAACAAAGTCAAAGTTGTTGCCAATACCGACAAGAGTTTTGCCACGGTCTGGACGACCGAGTTCGGTTTGACCTCGGTCATCATGGGCAAGCTGCTGATGTCGTCGGCGGCGGCCGGCGAGGCCGCAGCGCTGGTCTATGACCCAGCGTCCGCGCCGCACGCCACGCTCGATATCAGCCCGACGACGGTTGCTAAATTCACCGGCGTGTTCGACGTCATCCCGTCCGATGGCGGCAAACTGCAAATCACCTATGAGACTGAGGACCGTGGTTCGGCCTCCGAACAGCCCGGGTTGCGCGACGGCGTCATCTTGGTTGCCAGCGATGGGCAAGCGACACCGCTCATCGACCAATTATATGCAGAAGAAAACTTTACAGCCGGTGATGGCGACGATGGTGCGGCAGCCGCGGCCCGGTATGCGGCGACCTACCAGCCGCCCGAGCACACACAAGCCGCCGACCCGCGCGATGCGGTGAACGATGACAGCGGCCCAGCGCGTGGCGATGCAACGGCCGCTGACCCGGCGCCCGACGGCAGCTTCGCGGTTGCAGGCGATGCCACGGATACGATCATTCAAACGCAGCCGCAGGTCGTTGTCACGGCCAGTGGACAGGTCTTCGTCCTTAACGTCGTGCCGGACAGTCTGGGTTCGCCGGTTGCCCGCCTCATTATTGCGCGGCCGTCCGCCGATGGCAGCGGTACGGGCAGCGCGCCGATTGTGGTTTCCGAATTCGCGCTGATCAAAGACCCCGGCAATCCATCGCTCAACGTCGGCCCAACAATCACCGCCGCTGGCGACAGGATTGGCGTTGCCTTCGTTGAAGCCGGATCGGACGGGCACAGCTCGCATCGCGAACTCAAGACCCAGGTCTACGACAGTCACGGCACGCCGACGGCGCACGAGGCTGTGGTGGTTGCGCGCTCCGACGACCCGGACGCGACCTTCTCCGACCTCGCGATTGGCTCCTGCGGCCGCGATGATGATGATCATGACGACGGTGATGGCTCTGGTGACGGCACTGGTGATGGCACTGGCGCACCGCTCACAGCCGCCAATGATGACGCAAGCGGATCACCGGCCGGTTCACTTGTTCAGCCAGCTGGCCACGAAGGCCGCGCAGACAGCGCCGAACTGGTCGCCGTGGCCTGGGTCCAGAATGCCGGCGACGGCGGTTATGGCGTCATCACCGCGCAGATTTTTGAAATCCATGACGGCCAGGACGGGTCCGCCCGCGATCTGACCGCGCTTGGCCATGATGGCCGGTGCGGCGGCGAAGACAACGATGACGACCGGCCGTTCCAGTTCTCAAGCGACGACGGAGCGGTGGTTGGCCGCGCGCCGCAACTCGAAGGCCTCGACGACGGCAGCCTAGCGGTCGCCTGGGTGCAGGAAACGCAAACCGGCAGCGGCATCGGCGTGGTTCATGGGGTCATCTTGAACCCCGGATCAGAAGCCCCGCCGCAATCGTTCGATCTGTCTGATATGATGCCGGCAGGCGTCATGGCCGGCACCGCGCCAAACATTCTCGACACCCCTGGCGGCGATTTGGTCATCAGCTGGCTGCAAGCCGCGATGACGGGTGGGTATGAAGCCGCCGCCGCCGTGTTCAAAGCCGCTGGCTTTGGCCATTGGTTGCCGCCAGCTGCAGCCATCATTCTTAATCATTTCGACGAACTGCCCGCCAGCTTCTCGATCACGGCATCGGAAGACCGCCATGGCGAGACCTCCCTGACGATGGTTTGGCGCGATGGCGACAACGATATCGTCGGCGCCCGTTACGATATGGATGGCGAGCAGCAAGGCCAGCAGTTTGATGTCTACGGCAGCAGTGGACACGGCAGCGGCAGCGGACAGGGCAGCGGGCTGGATGACGGTGCCAGCCTGAGCATCGCCACGCTGCCCGACGGTCAGATTTTCGTTGCCTACAGCGAGACCAGCGGAACCGACAGCGATATCCGCGCCCTAGTGTTGCCTGTGTTGCCTGTCGCTGATGCGAGCGTGAGCGACCACAGCGGCAGCGATAATTCAGGACCTGGACCAGATGACGCGACGTGCGACGGTGACGGCGGGCCAGCGTCGAACGGCTCGTTCGTCGCGGTCGATATCGACCTTCAGTCCGACACAATACGGATTGTCACCGGTGACAGCTCAGGGCTACAGGACGCCGTTGCGCTAGCGCCCGCTGCAGCAACCGTTGCCACAGCGGCCTGTGATGCCCCAACCGTTGACGATTTAGCCCTGACCCTTGCGGCCTATCCAGCGACCGACGTTTCCAGCCACCGCGGACGCGGCTCGAGCACCGCTGACACGGACAGCTGCGAAACGGGCAATTCGGGCCCGGCGGCGTCCGATGACGGCCTTCTCGCGGGCGATTTGAGCGCGGCTGACGGGGCAGATAGCCCTGACGGCGACGGCAGCGGCCACAACGGCGGTCGTAGTGGCATTGACCTTGCAGACCTCGAAAACATGAATTTCAAGCGCGGCTTTGGCAACGAAGTCGACGACTTTATTGTCCCAGAAGACTACGACAATGATCAGCCGCAGCCGATTGACGGTCTATTTGAGGCGCTGCAATTTGCCAACGCGCTGAGTGAAGCGGTCCACCACGACGTCTTGACTTTCGACGACGCCAACGTCGTCACCTTGAAGAATTTCGAAACCCTGCTGAGTACGCAACCGGCTTTTGATCTGACGTAACGGCACCATGGCAAAACCGGCAACCGGTTTGAACGAGGACGCGGCACAGTGATGGACTAAATGGGAATGCTAACGGCGGGGCGGTTTTACAGCCGGTAGGTTTGCGGAATTTGAGTTGTTGAGGCGGCGGCGATGGCAAAGGCAAATAAAGTCCGGGAGGTGCGTTCGGCTCTGGGGTCATTGGCCCCCCTTGTGCCGACGCTGATCATCATTTCTTGTGTCGTGAACGTGCTGGCGTTGACCGGTTCGGTGTACATGATGCAGGTCTACGACCGCGTGCTGTCGAGCCGCAGCGTTCCGACCCTGGTGGTGCTGTCGGCTCTCGCCATCGGCCTCTATGTTTTCCAGGGCGTCCTTGAAGTCATCCGCTCGCAAATTTTTGTCCGCGTCGCAAGCCGTCTCGACCGCAAGTTGTCGGCTAAAGCCCATGACGCCGTGATGCGGCTGCCGCTCTACGGCGGGACCCGTGCCGAAGCCCTGCAGCCGCTGCGCGATGTCGATACCATCCGCACGTTCCTGGCAAGCGCCGGGCCGGTTGCGATCTTCGATATTCCGTGGATGCCGCTCTATATCGGCTTTGTGTTCATGCTGCACCCGGTGCTCGGCATCGTGACGACGGTTGGCGCGGTTGTCATGCTGGCGCTGACGCTGACGTCTGAAAAAATGATCAAGGCGCCGTCGGCGCTGCTGACCTCTGCGGCTTCAGAGCGCAACGGACTGGCGCAGGCCTGCGAGCGCAATGCCGAAGTGCTGCGCGCCATGGGCTTTGGCAACAATTTGATGCGCCGCTTCGTGGCCGCCAACGAGCGCCATCTGAACGCTCAGGAAAAACTCAGCGACGTCGGCACCGGGCTGTCAACGACGGGTAAGATTTTCCGCATGATATTGCAGTCGGCGTTGCTCGGATGCGGGGCGTTTTTGACCATCAATGGCCAGATGTCCGGTGGCGCTATTATCGCCGTCTCGATTGCCGCCTCACGGGCGCTGGCGCCGATTGAAATTGCGATTGGCAATTGGAAGGGCTTTGTTGCAGCCCGCCAGGCCTCCGAGCGCGTCAACAAGGTCCTATCGACACTGCCGGAAGCGCCAGAGCCGCTGGATCTGCCAAAGCCGCATATCGGGCTGACGCTCGAAGGCGTCGGCGTATCCCTGCCGGGATCATCACGCGTGCTGCTGAACAACATCGCGTTTGAGATCAAGGCTGGGCAAGCGCTCGCGATAATTGGACCGAGTGCGGCTGGAAAATCCTCGCTGGCGCGCGCCATGGTCGGCATCTGGCCGCTCACGCGCGGCTCTGTGCGGCTCGACGGCGGTAGCCTTGAGCGCTGGTCGAATGAGAGCCTTGGAAAATTCATCGGCTATATGCCGCAGGAAGTCGATTTGTTCGAAGGCACCATCACCGAGAATATTTCGCGCTTTGCCGACAATCCCGAAAGCGGCCAGATCATCGCAGCGGCGCGCGCCGCCGACGTGCATGAAATGATCCTGCGGCTGCCGAACGGCTATGAGACCCGCATCGGCGATCGCGGCACGTCGCTGTCAGCTGGCCAGCGCCAGCGCATTGGGTTGGCGCGCGCACTCTATGGCGATCCCTTCCTGGTGGTGCTCGACGAGCCAAACTCAAACCTTGACGCCGATGGCGACACGGCTCTGCTGCGCGCGATTATGGCGGTCAAGGCTCGCAATGCCATCGCTGTGGTCGTGGCGCACCGGCCGACCGTGCTGCAAGCGGTCGATCTGGTGGCGGTCATCGGTAACGGCCAGTTGACAGCCTTTGGAGCGCGGGACGAAGTCATTCGCAAGGCGACCAAGCCGCAGCAAGCCGTGGCAGCCCCCGCCGCCTTCGCGACGGAAAGCGTTGGATAACGCTGGAAGCTATGATGAGCACGCACTCTGCATCAGGATCCAGCACGGGTATCGAGCCGCAAATCCGGCGCCGCCTCGTCGCTGGTCTTATGATAACGGCGCTGATGATTGGCTCCATCGGCGGCTGGGGTGCCTACGCGATGATATCAAGCGCGATCATCGCACCGGGCGTGATCGTCGTCGAGGGCAGCGATAAAAAAGTCCAGCACCCGACTGGCGGCGTGGTTGGTGCGATCCTCGTCAAAAATGGCGACAAGGTCGATGCCGGCCAGATCATTGTCCGCCTCGACCCGACGCAAACCAAAGCCCAGCTCGGCGTTGTCACGTCGCAGCAAGTCCAGCTCAAGGGCCGCAAAGCCCGGCTTGAAGCCGAGCGCGATCAAACGCCCGCCGTGGTGTTCCCTGCAGACTTTAAAACCGGCCTCGCGGAAGCAGCCGATATCGCCAGCAATGAAGAACGGCTGTTCCAGGCCCGCCC
>JANMOL010000221.1:0-2133 GCA_031369245.1 Hyphomicrobium sp.
CTGCGATCTGGCTTGGCGGCTTTGCCTACTATATGGGCACGGATGATCCCAATGCTCAGGCCTATGTCGGCGTCTACACAATGCTCGCCGTTCTCGGCACGATGCTGCTGCTCATCCTGCAGGCCATCGTTTCAATCGCGATCATTGTTTACTTCGCCAAAAACGGCGGCGGCAACTTCTTCACCACCGTACTCGCGCCGATCATCGCGTTCGTTGCTCAAGCTGTCTTGGTCTATCTGTTGGTTGCTAATATCGCGACCCTCGGTGGCACCAGCTGGTTTGTGACGAACATCCCGATGATCGCACTTGGCATCTTTGCTTTGGGCTTCGTATGGGGCTTGGCACTGCGGTTCATCTCACCACACGTTCACGCCCGAATCGGGCGCCTGGTCGTAAACGACGCTTAACGGAGCAGCGCTGTTTATAGCTGCCGTGTTACGTGACATCTTGCGGGCGCTGTTGTGAAACAGCGCCCGTTTCTACGGTTATAAATCCCCATCACATTCATCACGCAGGAGGCGCGTTATGCTGACTTCGATTGCAGGCCGTTCCGTCATTGTCACGGGTGCAAGCAAGGGCATCGGCAAAGGCATAGCGCGCGTGTTCTGCCAGAACGGCGGCAAAGTGATGATCGTGTCGCGCCACCTTGCCGAGGCAGAGGCCTGCGCGGACTACCTGCGCAAATCCGGCGGCACGGCCAAAGGCTTTGCGGCCGATGTCACGAACATGGGCGATATGCAGCTGTTGGCGGATGCCGCCGCATCGGCTCATGGCGGGATTGATATTGTGTGCGCCAACGCCGGTATTTTCCCGCAAGCCAAAATCGAGGAGATGTCACCCGAGGACTGGGATCATATCTCCGGCACCAACCTCAAGGGCACGTTTCTGGCGGTCAAAGCCTGCCTGCCCTATCTCAAGAAGTCAGACCAGGGCCGCATCGTCATTACCTCATCGATCACCGGCCCCGTCACCGGCTTCCCCGGCTGGTCGCACTACGGCGCCACCAAAGCCGGGCAGCTCGGCTTCATGCGTACGGCCTGCATCGAGCTTGCGAAGTATGGCATCACGGTCAATGCCGTGCTGCCTGGCAACATCCTGACGGAAGGTCTGATCGCGCTCGGCGAGGCCTATCAGAATTCCATGGCCGCATCGGTGCCGCTCAAAAAACTTGGCACGGTCGAAGACATTGGCTACGCCGCCTTGTTCCTGGCATCCAAAGAAGCAGCTTACATCACGGGTCAAACGATCATCGTCGACGGCGGCCAGATCCTGCCCGAAAGCATGGACGCGCTGGCATAGGTTTTATGCTGGCGTCGCTGCAACGGCCTGCGTCGCGCCAAAGCGCGAGAGATATCGCTCGCACAACGCAACGGTACCGCGCGTGTAGTCGACACCCATGGACTGCGCGAGGTCTGTTTCAGAGTGCGATCCGATCCACGCCACCAGCAAAATACGCCGCAGCATGACGAAGGTATCGATCTCGGCTTCATCGTCGGCGCTGAGGGGAGCGACGCGCCGGTAGCCGCGCACCCACGCTTCAATCAGCTCTGGGACGTCCGGCTCATGCTCAAAGAATGACACTGTCGTCGCACAGTCATAGAGAAACCAGGAAAACCCGCAGTCGTCGAAATCGATGACTTTGACCGTGCGCCCATCCATCAGCAGATTAGCAAGCCGCATATCGCCATGCACGAGGTTGAACCGTTCGGGCGATTTTCCAAATCGTTCGAGCCGCTGTCCGATGACAGCAACGGTCTGGCTTAATACACCCCGCACCTCTGGCGTCATGCCCATTCCATCTTGCCAGCGGCCCCAATGAGGATGCGCGCCAAGGCTGGTTTCGAAATCCCAGGTATGGCGCGTGAACCACGCTGGCCGCTGCCAGGCACGCACATGCTGATGCATCCGTGCCGCCGTCTCACCGAGCGTTTCGAACCCGGCAACGTCGGTCGCGGCCGGCTCCGCGCCCGCCTCCCACGCAAACAGCACGCAGTTGCGCGGCGCGGGCAAACCATCGCCGGCAACCGTTTGAATGCATTCGCCGTCACGGCCGCGGATGGCGGCTGGCGTCAGGGCCGCGCCCTCGGCCGCCAGCGCGGGTTGCCACGCAAGGTCCCAGGCGCTCGCCGGGCG
>JANMOL010000275.1:0-6830 GCA_031369245.1 Hyphomicrobium sp.
ACCCGCGCCTGCGCGTTTTGCAACGTCGCGACCGGACGGCCATTGCCACTCGACCGCGATGAGCCGCAGCGCGTGGCCCACGCCGTCGCACAGCTGGCCTTGCAGCACGTCGTCATCACCTCCGTCGACCGCGACGACCTCAAGGATGGCGGGGCCGGCCATTTCGCCGAAACCATTACAGCGATCCGCGCGCTCAATCCCGCGACCAGCATCGAAGTGCTGACGCCCGACTTTTTGCGCAAGCCCGGCGCATTGGAGCAGGTCGTTGCAGCCCGGCCCGATGTCTTCAATCACAACCTGGAAACCGTGCCCGCCCTGTATCTCAAAATCCGTCCCGGCGCGCGCTACTTCCATTCGCTCCGTTTACTGCAGCAGGTCAAGGAACGCGACGCGCGGATATTCACCAAGTCGGGCATCATGGTGGGACTTGGTGAAAGCCGCGATGAGGTGCTGCAAGTGCTCGACGATCTGCGCTCGGCCGATGTCGATTTCCTAACCATCGGCCAGTATCTGCAGCCAACGCGCAAACACGCCGAAGTCAAACGCTTCGTGCCGCCTGAAGAATTTTCTGAATGGAAGGCAATCGGCCTCGCCAAGGGCTTTCTTGTCGTCGCAGCCTCGCCGCTGACGCGCTCGTCCTATCACGCCGACGCCGATTTCATCAGCCTGCGCGCGGCCCGCTCCAGCGCCATCTCCATCTCCAGCGCGCCACGCTGACGCGATGCCGCGATTTTCAGCCAATCTGTCGATGCTGTTCACTGAATTGCCGTTTCTCGATCGCTTCGAGGCGGCGGCGATGGCAGGCTTTCGCGCCGTCGAGTGCCAGTCGCCATATGACAGCGATGCCAGCCTGATCGCTGAGCGGCTGAACGCCAACGGCTTGCAGATGGTGCTGCATAATCTGCCGGCTGGAAACTGGGCCGCGGGCGAACGCGGCCTTGCGATTTTTCCCGATCGCGTTGAAGAATTCCGCGCCGGCCTTGCGCGCGCGATCGCATACGCCAAGGCGCTCGGATGCACGCAGCTCAACTGTCTCGCTGGCATTCAGCCTCGCGGCCTCGACGAAAAGGTGCTCACGCACACCTTTATCGAAAATCTGCGCTACGCCGCCGATGCACTATCGCGCGAAGGAATTCACTTGCTGATTGAGGCGATCAACACCCGCGATATGCCTGGCTTCTATCTCAGCGCCACCAGCCAAGGGCTCGACGTCATTGCGGCCACCGGGTCGAACAACCTGTTCCTGCAATATGATGTCTATCACATGCACATCATGGAGGGTTTGGCTGAACCAACGCTCTCTCAAAACCTCGCGGCCATTAAGCATATCCAGATTGCAGACCATCCGGGCCGCCATGAACCAGGCACGGGTACGATCGATTTTCCAGCGCTTTTCAAGCACATCGATCAGCTTGGCTACGACGGCTGGATCGGCTGCGAATACCATCCGCAGACGACGACGGTCGCTGGCCTCAGCTGGCTCCGCGCCAACGCCAGCCCTCGGACGTAAGTCTCTGGTGCCGGCGCGTGCCGCTCGATGTTGGCATCGACGCGATGATCCAAACTGCTCAATAATTCGCCACGCCGCGCCAATGGTCTTGCAACGCACCAGACCAAGGTCGGTCAAAGCCGGGCCTTCAGAACGGGGCGGCAAGGATGCAGCGCTTGCAAAAACCAAGCGCTATCTTGATCTCGGTTAAGACGAGTTGCATTGCCGCGCTTTGGTCCAGTGGTGGCTGGACCCTGCAGCATTGATCCTCGCCCCGACGTTGAAGATTTGCGGACCGGGAGATTTTTTTTTATGTTCCTTTCAAAGAATGCGTCGCAGCTGCGCCTGCGCGAAGCGGAACAAGCGCGTCAAAATCGTATGGAAATTGTCAAGGCGCTGTCTCAAGACGAAATTTCGAGGCGCGACCTTTTCAGATGGGGTCTATTGACGACGGCGGGCACGCTCGCCCTCAAAAACGGCTTGAGCCCGTTCGCTCAAAGCGCATTCGCGGCCGTGCCGACGGGCACACCGCGCAGCCCGTTGTTCGGCGCTCAAAAATTTGCATATCCCTTGCAACGCTGCATCCAGCCGCCCGAATATTATCTTGACGGCCCAGATACGCCCGGCGCGTCGATGAACTGGCCCAACGCGTACGAGAAGCCTGCGTGCGACTACTCGTATCATGAATACTTCAACGCCAGTGGCGGCACCGAGTATGTCAATCCAGCGACCGGCGTCGGGCCGTGCGAAGGACGCCCGCCGGGCGACTTTTTCGCCCACCAGCGTTGGGATGAGCTGCGCCCCATCAGCGGCTATGTGCTGTCGCTGGGACAGGTGCAATCGGGCCAGAAGTTCCATCCCGCCATGCCCGATCAGAACGCCAATTCAGTTTGGTCGTTCGGCAATCGCGCACTCGGCTTTGAGGGCAACAAATACGGCTCACGCACCGGCGTACTGACACCGCCGCTGGTCAAATGCCGCTATGGCGAGCCGTTTGTCTGCCGCATCTATAACGATCTGCCCGACAATCGCGCCGATAACGGCGGCTTCGGCCGCAATGAAATCTCGACCCATTTCCATAACGCCCACAACGGCGCGGAAAGTGACGGCGCCTGCAATGCCTATCACTTCCCCGGCACCTTCTACGACTACCACTGGGGCATCACGCTGGCGCGCCGCGACATGCCGCAAATCTGGCTGTCAAACACCAGCAATCCGAGATTCGATCCTTTGGCGACGAAAAAAGCCTCAGGCCCCGACAATGGCGATAGCCTGATAGAGGTCGCCGGTGATTTCCGCGAGCTGCAAGGCTCGATGTGGTTCCACGACCACCGCTTCTTCTTTACAGCCGAAAACGTCCACAAGGGCCATTACGCGGTCGCCAATATCTACAGCGGCCCCGATCGCGGCCGCGAGGATTTCAACGACACCGTCAACCTGAATTTGCCGAGCGGCACCAAGCTGCCCTGGGGCAACGTCGACTTCGACGTCAACCTCGCGATATCAAATCCGGCGTTCGATCCCGCCGGCCAGCTGTTCTTTGACATCTTCGACACCGACGGCTTCCTCGGCGACGTGCTGGCCGTCAACGGCTCATTCTACCCGTATATGGAAGTCTTGCCGCGCCGCTATCGCTTCCGCACCTTGAACGCCTCGATGGCGCGCTTCCTGCAACTGGCATTCGCCGTCAACCGCAGCACGACGGCCGCCAAGGGCACCCCGGTGCCGATGTACTTCATCGCCAACGACGGCAACTTCGACATCAAACCGATCAAGCTCAACGTTCTCGAGCTGCTGGGCACCGCCGAGCTTTATGTTGTTGTCTTTGATTTCAGCCAGTTAAAAAACAACGACAGCATCTACCTGATGAACCTGCTGCAACAAACCAGCGGCCGCAAACCCGATGGCCGTGTCACGATCGCGGCGGCTCTTGCAGGCAATGCAGCCGATCCAGCCGTCGGCCCCATCATGGAATTCCGCGTTGTCGACGCACTGCAAAGCGTCGATGACCCAAACCATCGCTACGAGCCGGGCAACTGGACCGACAAGAGCGCCAACTTCGCCGATCCGGCTTGGGCGGCTGCCGGAGCCAAGAAGCTGACGACGCAAATTCCGCTCGAGACGCCGATCCGGACACGCGAGATCATCTTTGGACGTTCAGGCGGGGAAGGCCCTGCAGGCTGCATTCCCGATTGTCAGCCGACGGCTGAAAGTTTCCCGTGGTCGATCAAAGTCAACGGCAAGGCAGCCCACACGCTCAACGCCAACCGCATCTCAGAACTCATTCCGAAACCGGGCGAAGTCGAGCATTGGACGCTGATCAACGGCGGCGGCGGCTGGGATCACCCGATCCATCTGCATTTCGAAGAGGGCATCACCATCGACCGCGGCGGCGCATCGATCGGACCGACCGAGAAGATGGTGCGCAAAGACGTGTGGCGTCTGCGGCCGAGCGGCCGCGTGAAATTCCAGGTTCGCTTCGGCGAATTTGGCGGTTCCTACGTCAGCCACTGCCACAACACGATACACGAAGATTTCGCCATGCTGCTGCGTTATCAGCTGCTGAGTTTCCGGCCGGAAGATCCCGGCTACAAAGGTCAGCCGCAGTACGTGCCGACGCTGACACCGCTGCCCTCGCGCACCGGCGACACCTGGAAAACGCCTGAGATTTTACCCGAGGGCGATCCGTCGAACCCGGCCTTCAAGAAGACAAGCAGCTAGGCCGTCATGACGACAGATCTGCGCTCCCGGTTGGGAGTGCAGCCCGCCCCCCAGAGCGACACCGCTGCCGCCGTATCGCTCTGGGGTACTGCCGCGTTTTTGGAGCCCGTTTATGCCGAAGTCTGCGCTCGACGTTGCGTTTGCTACGGCCTTATCTGTAGCAGCGCTCATTGCGTGGGCCCAAGGCCCGGCAGCGTCACGTCCCGCTCAGCCCGAACTGTCTCAGCCCGAACTGTCTCAGCCCGAACTATCTCAGCCCGAACTGTCTCAGCCCGAAAGCTCTCAATCCGAGCGGTCGCAGTCAGAGCGATGGGGCAAAGAGTATTTGCCGAACGTGCCCGTCATCGATCACAACGGCCGCCCGCTCAAGTTTTACGATGATGTGATCAAGGGCAAGATCGTCGTCATCAGCTTCGTTTATACGAGCTGCAAAAATATCTGCCCGCTCATCGTCGCCCGGCTGGCAGAAGTCCAGTCCATGCTCAGCGAAGACGTCGCGCGCGAGGTTTTATTCGTCTCCATCAGCATCGATCCGATCCCCGATACACCGCCAAAGCTCAAAGCCTACGCCGATGCATTCCACATTACCTCGAATTGGCTATTCCTGACGGGCACACCCGATGACATTGACCTGATCCGCTATAAGCTCGGCGAGCGCAGCGGCGGCGTCATCGTCCAGCACCGCAACGAAGTGCTGCTGTACAACGACAAGACCAGCGAATGGGCACGCGATTCCGGTTTTTCCGATCACACCACGCTTGTCGCTAATATTCGCGCCATGAACCCGCAATGGCGGATGGCAGCAACGGCGCAGACGCCACCCGCAGCGCACGCCGGAAATCACGCTGGCGCGATGCCTCCGGTTGACCTCCACGTCAAGGGCCAGGCCCTGTTCATCAAAGGCTGTGCCGGCTGCCACACCATCGGTCACGGCGACAAGGTTGGGCCCGATCTCAAGGGCGTCGTCGCACGCCGCGGCCGCGATTGGGTCAGCTCGTATGTCACCGGCCCCAATAAGTTGCGCGCTGCCAACGACCCGGCCGCTGTCGAACTGGGATTAAAATATCCAACCGTGCGTATGCCCGACCTCGGTCTGGCCGAGACCGACGCGGACGACATTATTTCCTATCTGCAAAGGCCGGCTCTTGCGGCGGCCCCGGCCGCGCCACCGCCACATGCCGTTCCATAATGACCGCCTGAGGCCGGTTCATGCCCATTTTTAAGAGTGAGCACGGCCTCGGCTTGACGACGCCCGCGCGCGTGTTACCGCTAGCATGCTTCGCCGATGATCAGCGAACGGCAAGGCGCAAGCGGTCTGCTGCGGATTGATGCGAATTGATGCGATGACACCCGGTCGCCAGATAGCCGTCTCGCGCAGCACCCGCCAGCAGCCAGCGCGGGATCACGGCTTTGCGCTGATTGCGGTGATTTGGATTGCAAGTCTGCTCGCCGTTGTCGCATCCGTTTTCACCACATCGGTCCGCAGCACGCTGCGCGACGTTCATGCCAGCGTCGCCATGGAGGAAGCCGCAGCCCTGGCTGAAACCGGCATCAATCTGGTTCTGCTCGATGCCATCAAGGCGCGTGCCAGCGACGCAGCCCGCCGCTTCCCGGCCGATGGCACGACCCTCGTCTGCCGGACTGGCGACAGCGATCTGCTGGCCATCCGGCTGCGCGACGAAGCCGGCAAGGTCGATCTCAACGTCGCCAAGGCTGAGCTGCTGCACGCGCTGTTCACCGGCCTCGGTCTGAAACCATCGGACGCTGACAGCGTGCGCGACGCGCTCGCCGACTACAAGGACAGCGATGATGACCAGCGTCTCAACGGCGCGGAAGCCGAGACCTACCGCCAATCGGGCCGCCCCTCGGGCCCAAAAAATGCAGCCCTCGATGCCGTCGATGAGTTGGGCCAAGTCTACGGCATGACCAGCCCGCTCGCCGCCCGTGTCCGGCCGTTCGTCACCATCCATTCCGGTCAGGACGGCGTCGATCCCAAGGCGGCCGCGCCCGAGCTGGTCGCGCTGCTGGCGCGCGGATCGGAAGGTGACGGCGGTTTTGCAGCCGTGCGACTGAGCGATCGGGCAGCCCTGCCGCCAGCGTTCGTGACCGCGTCCGCAAAACGCACCTTTACGATCGAGGCTGAGGCCATGACATCACGCGGCGCGCGCTATGTCCGTGAGGCGATCGTCAACTTTACAGATCGGGCGCGCCAAGCCGAAGGCGCCGATGCAGCCGGGCGCCGCGCGCCGCCGCTGCCCGTCACCATTCTGAGCTGGCGCAGGGCCACATCGTTTGCCGATGTGCCGTCTGACAGGGATCCAGCGGAGGTCCCGCCATGCTGATGCACACGCTCGCAGGTGATGGCGAAGACACGCCAGTCACGCCACCAGGCACGCCACCCGTCACGCATCTTTCGCACCGGATAGAGAGCGCGGCGCTAGCGCTCACTTTGCTCTATGCAGCGGCTGCCGGGCCGCACCTGGTCAGCCATTCAGCGACTGTGCCATGGCTCGCAGCAACCGCCACGCTGGCCGCTGTGTTGATTGCGTTGTCCACGATCGACGCTCGAACCTTTCGCTTGCCCGATCGCTTGACGCTCCCGCTGCTGGCCGCCGGGCTG
>JANMOL010000319.1:0-2992 GCA_031369245.1 Hyphomicrobium sp.
CCGTAATATTTCAGCGCGGCGCGCTGTTCGGGCGGCGCTTGCCCGAGGATGGCGCCCATCTCACAGCCCGCGGTAATCAGCTTGGCGGTTTTCATCGCCTGCAGGCGCGCGACGTGGGCGATATCGGGTTTGGCCGCAGCCGGCAGCGTGGCGGCTTCAAGGTCGAGGGCCTGGCCGCCGACCATGCCGGATGATCCTGCCGCGACCGCCAGCGTGTGGACCAGTTCAGCCCGGATACCCGGCGTGCCGTGGCTCGCTGGTGCGCTGAGAATTTCGAAGGCGAGGCCTTGCAGCGCGTCGCCGACCAGGATCGCCGTCCACTCGTCATAGGCCTTCCAGACGGTCGGCTGGCCGCGGCGCAGTTCATCGTTGTCCATGGCGGGCAGATCGTCGTGCACCAGCGAATAGCAATGGATGCACTCGAGTGCGGCGGCGGCAGTGACGGCGGCTTCGGGCGCGACGCCGAACAAACCGGCGCACTCGATAACGAGAAACGGCCGAAAGCGCTTGCCGCCGCCCAAAATCGCATAGCGCATGGCGTCCGCCAGGCGCGGCGGCGTGCCGCGCGCGGTTTCGGCGTCGAGGATTGCGGCCAGCCGGACGCCGACCAGGTCAGCCGATCGCCCCAGGCGCGTGGAAAACGGCTGCAAAACCTCATCCTCCCGTATAAAGGCTCTCAACAAGGTCATTATTTTGAACTAACGCCCGGGACCATTGGTTCGCACAACGGCCAACCGCTGGGGCCCACCGCTAGGGCCAACTAGGGCCGAGGGCTAAGTCCAAGGGCCATATCGCATCGCCGATAATGAAGCAAAGTATGGATCGCACGAACGAGCTTTCTGACCTGACCGCCGAGCCGGTGACAGCGCCTGTGGCGCTGCCGGAGCGGGCGCGCGCGCCGGCTTCTGATGTGAGCGATGCCGCGCCGCTCAGCGTGGCTCAGGCCGAAATGTTGGACGCCAATAGGTTTGAAAAGGGTGTCTTGGAAACCGGTGCCTCAGCGGGGGCGAGTGCGCTGGCCGTGTTGGGCCCGGGGCTGCCGTCGTGGGTTGTTAAGGTTGCTGACCCGGGGCCGCACAGCGCGCCCGATTGCGGGCCAAAATCGTCGCTTGAATCGCGTCCGTTTGTGAGGCCCCTGGGAGCCCCGCCACGGCCACTTGTTCCACACCGCTATCGAGCCCCAGTCCGGCGCGATTTGGCCGCCAGCGAGGCTGAAATTGGCTCTGTGGCCATCGCGAAGGCGGGGCCTCCGGCCGCCCCTCTGCGGCCGTCGATTGCAGCAACCTTACCGCCTGTTGAACCGCCTGTTGAGCGCGCGCCGTTAACCGAGGCTGGGGCCGTCGCGGCAGCGGTGCTGGATGGTGCGGTTGGGATCGTGCCGGCCGTCTCCAACGCACCACCGATTGTTGCCTTGAGCCCGGTGACGGTCTTTGCTCACGACCTTAATGGCGTGCTGCCGCACGACCGCGTTGGCGCGCTGACGCCGCTGTCGTCGCGGCCGCCGTGGTTCGAGCCGCGCGCGCCGCAACCGTCCGTCGCCGCGTTCGATGCGGCTGAAGCCCGTAGCCGGCTGCCGCTGGCGGTCAAAATTCTGAAGATCGCGGCACTGGTTGCTGGGGCCTGGGCTGCGGCCGTTGTGCTGCTGATCGTGGCCTACCGGTTCGTCGATCCGCCGCTGTCGGCGTTAATGGTGCAGCAGCGGCTATCGGGTCAGGACATCGTGCAGGACTGGGTGGCACTCGACGAAGTCTCGCCGCAGATCATTCGTGCGGTGCTGCTGTCGGAGGACGGCCGCTTTTGCCAGCACAGCGGCGTCGATTTTCAGGAGATGCAAAACGCCATCGAACGGGCCGGAGATGGTCCAGCGCGCGGCGCCAGCACGATCTCGATGCAGGTCACTAAAAATCTGTTTTTGTGGCCGTCGAAAAGCTATGTGCGCAAAGCCATCGAGATCCCGCTGACCTACCTGATCGAAGCGTTATGGAACAAGCGCCGGATCCTGGAGGTCTATCTCAACATTGCGGAATGGGGTCCGGGCATTTTCGGCGTTGAAGCCGCGTCCGAGTTTCATTTTGGCAAGCCCGCGCGGCAATTGTCCGAGCGCGAGGCGGCGCGTCTGGCGGTGGCACTGCCCAACCCGTTCACGCGTGATGCGGGTGATCCCGGGCCGCGCACGCAGCGGCTGGCGGGCGATATTCAAGCCCGGATGCGGGCCGCTCCCGCCAGTCAAACGGCCTGCGTCACGCGCGCCGAATAACCGGCTTTTGGCCGCTCCGGGCGGCCTGATTTCAGCTGGATTTGCGCGGGACGTCGGGTAGTGTCTCAGTTTGAAATATAACCTTGTTGACAGCCGGTTCGCCAGCCTCCAACTCCGTGCTATGCTTAGCGCAAAGCAGGAGGACAAAATGAGCGGCGCTGCGGACCATGCTTTGGCTATTGAGGAAGCATCTCTCCAAGTTTCGTTGGAGGCTGGGGCGATTGAGGTTTGCCCTGCACACGACTACGTCACGATACGGCAATTCGATGCCGATTTGGAGCGTAGGGCTTACGCGATCGGCACAAACCGCTGGAAGAACGGCGGGCTCGGTTGGACGCGCGATGAACTCATGGACGCCATAAAGGACTGTATTGAGCAGGGTGCAGACGAATGCCCCCGATGCGCGGAGCTTCGCGATGCCTAAAGGCCCCAAAGGCGAGAAGCGTCCTGCTGACGTTATTGGCAACGCCGTGAGGGTGATGCGGATTGCGACAGGTGAGGAAGACGAGGCGCTGAACGACGACGGCAAAGATAAAGCTGCCGTCAGTCTTGGGACTCGAGGTGGAAAGGCAAGAGCAGAAGCGCTCTCACCGAAACGCCGCTCGGAGATTGCCAGAAAGGCTGCAACGAAGCGCTGGACACAGGATAACGACTAGGGGTTACAGTCCTTCACCGCTGTCGTCCTCGTCTTTGGACTGGAACGGCAACTGAAGGGTCTCGTTCATCGGCGGAAGC
>JANMOL010000325.1:0-6690 GCA_031369245.1 Hyphomicrobium sp.
TCTATAGCCGAGCGCTATTGCCGGAGCTGTCGCGCGGGCGTTGTCTCAGGCAAAACGCGCGCACAAGTCCAGCCGGCCCGCGACACCTGCGATTGTTGCGCCAGGACGCACTGTATAATCAGCCGACGGCGCATATCCCTCGGACCTAGCGCGGGCGACCGTTGCCGCTGGCACTAACGCCAGGCTGCCTTCAAGCTTGTTGTGTTTCTCGAGCTTGGCGGCAAGATTAACCGCTTCGCCGATGACCGTATATTCAAGCCGGTCGCCATCGCCGAGGGTCGCAAACACCACCCGCCCCGCCGCGGCCGCACCGTTGACACTGAGTTTTTCCGTGACGCCCAGATCCGGCAGTGATCGCTGCCATGCATGAGCCTCGATCAGGATCTGGTCGAGCGCGCGCAAGGCATCGGCCGCCGCCGTTTCAGACGGCTGAGCGGCGCCAAACGTTGCCATCACGCCGTCACCAAGGAACTTGTCGATGACACCGCCATTGTCGCGCACGATCGGAATGATGCGGGCATGAAAAGCGGTCAGTACTTTGACAACGCTTTCGGGCGGAATGCGCATCGAGAGCCCGGTAAAACCGCGAATATCAAGCATCAGTATTGCGGCATCGCGCGCGATAGCCTGTCCGGCTTCGATCAACAGCGCCGAGCCGGAAATTTGTTCAGCGACGCCCTTGGAGAGAAAACGGCGGACTTCTTTCAGGGCCGCTTCTTCCTTGACGGCCGCAACCAGCGTGCGCTGCGCCCGCCGCGCTCCGATCGCCAGCAGCGCGGTGACAACCAGGAGTGCGGTGATTTTTTCAACTTCAGCGCCGATCAGAATATGGCTCGTCGTCAAGTATTCCGTGAAGCTTCTGGTGACCGCGCCAGACCCTGAAACGGCAATCGCGATGATGGTTAGCAGCGCCCAGCCCACGGCACACGCTGCTCCCGCTGCCAGCACATAACGCGGATCAAAGCGCAGCGCACGCAACACCACCAACACGAACAGGTAGACGAACGTCGGGGCTTTCAGCAGCAGCCCAGGCGGTTGGCCATATTCCAGATGGAACGACCAGATCAATCCCAGCACGAGGCTGACGTCGGCGAGAATGGAAATGGCGACGAAGCCATCGGGCACGCGGCGGCGTAAAATCAGCCATAGCCGGAACATCGAGAACAGTGTGAACACGCCGAGCGCGACTGGAACCGGTGCGACCATCGAGAAGCCGGCATCAACCGGGCGCGGCGCGATCAGATACAGCGCCCAAAGCGCCAGCCCAATCGCAAGCTGGACAAACCCGATCAACCGCTCGCTGGCACGATCTTCACTCGCGATAATGTCACGCACCCGCTCCGGCAACGCGGCCGCTTGCGGATCGCCTGCCAGCCATTCACGCCAGCTGAACCGCTGAGCAGGTGCGTTGGACGCGGCGCGCATGGCGGATCAGCCTCCAAGGCAGCGTACGCTCATAAGAACACTTCAGCGAGATCGACGCTTGATTGACGGCCGACGTGGTCCAAATTCTGCTCGAGCCATTCCGCCGTGCGGCGGCGGCCAACATCGCGCAGACGGCACAAGAACGCCCAATCGGGGTTGAGCTTCGTTGCGACGCCGAGCTGGACCATTTCGGCATCGTCCCGGATCGAATGAATGCGCATGCGGCTGTACTTGCTTTCATCGAGCGCACCTTCGTCGATCAGGCGCGTGACGAACTCGATGGTCCGCATTTCGCGCATCAAGGAGGAGTTGAAACTGATCTCATTGATGCGGTCGAAGATTTCGGGCGCTGAGCGCGGAAGTTTGGCGCGCTCTATCGGATTGATATGGACGATGACAACGTCCTTAGAGCCGTTGTTGTAGATCAGCGGGAAAATGGCAGGATTGCCCATGAACCCGCCGTCCCAATAGGCTTCGCCATTAATCTCAACGGCTTTGAAAAGGGTCGGCAGACACGACGAGGCCAGAACGGCATTCGATGTCAACTCGGCGTTCGTAAAAACCTTGATCTTGCCAGACCGGACGTTGGTTGCGCTCAAGAAAATCCGGGTCGCGCGATTGCAGTGCGAGAGTTTTTCGAAATCGACGACCTGCTGCAGCACATCCCTCAGCGGGTTGAGATCGAACGGGTTCAACTGGTAGGGCGAGAACAGATGAGACATCGTCTGAAAGGCCATGTAGGCCGGCGAGAACTCAGACTGAAAGCCGTAGGCCTGCAGCCATTTTTCCCAGGGCTGGGTGCGCACGGGGCTATAAATTTCGCCAAGGCGCGAAATCTCGCTCCAAAACTCGGTAAGCTTTGCTCTCGCCCCGTCGTTTCCGCCGATGGAGACGCCGTAGGCCATCACGACCGCGTTCATGGCGCCCGCGCTTGTCGCGCTGATCGCCGAAATATCAAGCCGTCCGTCTTCCAAGATCTTGTCCAGAACGCCCCAGGCAAACGCGCCATGGGCTCCGCCGCCTTGCAGCGCAAGGTTGACCGATTTTCTGGGTTGCTGTGATGGGCCAGCCTTGGCGGGGCTCGGAAGGTTTGGAAGCTTTGGAAGCTTTGGAAGTTCTGGGCCAAATGGTTCGTGCATGTTCATTGTGCTGTCCACCCGCCTTCAACAGGCAGTGCGGTCCCGGTTATGGATTTCGCCGTGTCCTGGCAGAGAAACACCGACAGCGCGCCGATCTCTTCCGTGGTTACGAATTTGTGCGTCGGCTGGGCGTGCAACAGCACGTCATGCACCACTTGTTCCTCTGTCAGCATGCGGGCGTGCGCAGTCTCGGGGATTTGCTTTTCGACCAGCGGCGTCAAAACATAGCCGGGGCAAATTGCATTCACCGTGATGCCGTGCTCAGCCACCTCGAGCGCAACGGTTTTCGTCAAGCCGACAATTCCGTGCTTGGCTGCGACGTAGGCAGACTTGAAGGGTGACGCCACCAGGCCATGCGCGGACGCGATATTGATGATGCGGCCCCAGCCGCGCGCCTTCATTTCAGGGATCACGGCGCGGATGGTATGGAAGGCTGCCGATAAATCGACCGCGATAATCGCATCCCATTTGGCGACAGGGAACGTTTCAATGGCCTCGACATGCTGAATGCCAGCGTTGTTGACGAGAATATCGATTTGGCCAAACGCCATTCGGGCATCGTCGATCATCTGGGCGATATCATCGGGTTTCGACATGTCAGCACCTGAAAAGGCAGTCTTGATCTTGAAGTTCTCTTCAAACTGCGCGCGCGTTACATCGACGCCGGGGGTTGAGCCAAAGCCGTTAAACATGACGTTGACACCGGCTTCGGCGAAGGCCCGCGCGATGCCAAGTCCGATGCCGCTGGTCGAGCCGGTGATGATGGCTGATTTGCCCGACAGATCCTGTCGCGGGGCGGTCAAACGGCTGGTCGTTATCGGCGTAAGTTGCATAACTCGGCTCCTGAACTCTGTTTCAAACGTTCGGTCGCGATAACGTGAAGACCCGGCGGTCACGGAGGTGGCGATGCCGGGTTTCCAAGGCTGACGGCGGAGCGGTGTAACGGCCGTCTGCGAGCCGTTGTTTCACCGCACCGGCCGATCGGGGAGGAATGACCGAGCTGTCCGGCGAGGCGTTTGGCTCCTTGAGAAAAAATGTAACCGTTTGGCCGCTGGAACAGAAATATCGTTTGGGGTACGTTTCGATAGCTTCTGGCTATTGACGATTTGGGACTACCGGCCTCGCAGTGGCCGGCATTTTTCAAATTCGGTATTTTTAAGAATGGAAATGCACCAGGATGGAAATGCACCAGGTCAGATACTTCCTGGCGGTGGCTCGTGAATTGAATTTTACGCGTGCGGCGGAGAGCTGCCATGTTGCCCAGCCGTCGCTGACGCGCGCCATCAAGCAGCTGGAGGATGAGCTGGGCGGTGACCTGTTCCGGCGCGAGCGCAACCTTTCGCATCTGACCGAGCTCGGCCAGCGCATGCTGCCGATGCTGCAACAGTGCTACGACAGCGCGCTGACCGCAAAATCGCTGGCGCAGTCGATCAAAACCGGCTCAATCGCACCGCTGTCCATTGCGCTGTCGGTGACCATCAACATCATGCTGCTGATTTCGTTTCTGACGGAACTGGTGCGGGCTTTTCCAGGTCTTGAGTTGCGCTTCTACCGGGGCACCAACAGCGAGGTTGCAGAATCCCTTAAAAAGGGCGAGGCGGACATTGCGATCGCTGGACCGCTTGAAGGCTCATGGGACCGGTTTGATTCTTGGCCGCTCTTCAGCGAGCCCTACCGGCTTGTGGTCGGCAAAGACCACCGGCTTGCATCCACGCCAGGCGGCGTTGCACCCGCCGAATTGAGCCAAGAACGTCTGCTGTGCCGCACGAATTGCGAACACCTGCAGGAACTCTCTGAGTTTCTCGCGCAGAACGGCGCGAAGCCTGCGATCAAACATAGCGTCTGGACCGAGCAGGACCTTATTTATCTGCTCGAAGCGGACCTCGGTGTCGGGATCGCGCCGCGCAGTTCGTGCCAGTCGCAAAACACCCGTCAGCTTGACCTCGACGGGCTCACGATCGAGCGCACGGTGCACGTCTATGGGGTTGCGGGACGGCAACGCGCGATGGCCGCAAACACGCTCATAAAAATGCTGAGGGCCGCCGATTGGCGCGATCTGGAGAATGAACAATCCAGTGGCAAACGACCTAAGGCGATAGCAAAGGCGGCGACTGCGCAGATTTGACGGCGCTCAGTATCGCTTCGGTGCCCATCCGGAAGCGGTAATCTGGATCGATAAACCTGGCTTTCACCAGACCGTCGCGCCCGACAACGAATGTCGCAGGTATTGGCAGGGTCCAGTTTTCCCCGCCCTGATACGGCGCAATGTCCCAGCCTGCAGCGATCATTGCGCGCCGCTTCTCGTCGCCAACGAAGAACGCCAAACTCAGCATCAATGCGTAGCCGTTGTCCATATCAGACAAGATCGGAAAGGCGGCCTTTGTGTCACCTCTGAGTTCAGCATTGAACTGCTCCATCTCGGGGGTGATGGCAACGAGTTCAGCGCCAAGGCTGCGGATCTCACCGTAGATGGCAGCCAGCGCGCCAGCGCTAATCCTGCAATAAGGGCACCAATGGCCGCGATGGAAGGCCAGCACGACTGGACCGCGGCTGGTCAGATCCGTCAAGCGGACTAGCTGGCCCGTTTGATCGGGCAGCATAAAGTCCGGCATCGGTTCACCGGCTTGCGGCGCTCGTTCGCCAGCGCCTGATTCTTTCAGCCGCGTGATCATGCGATCGACCACGTCTGCGAACTCCGCACTGAGGCCCCGCACGTCATCGGCAAGGGTTTTCAGGCGCGCGGACAAAGGCGCGTCCATATTGCGGCAGCGCTCAGTGCACTCGTCGAGTAATTGCGCGAGAGATTTACCGGCCATAAGACCGCTCTCCCTTCCTGCCAGACACGTACGGCCGATCCCGGAATGCGATCAGCCGTGCAATCGGTGGTCCATCGATTCTAAATGGCTTTCGGGTTCGCGACAACGGTTACTCAAGATGCGGCGCGCTTCAAAGCCGCGATAATATCCGTGACCTCCATGCGTTTGCGGAAATCTGGATCGACAAAGCGGGCGATGACGAGCCCGTCTTGACCCACCACGAAGGTCGCTGGAACGGGCACAAACCAGCCATCGTTGCCCTGATAGGTTTCGAGCCGATAGCCGTGGCCGCGCATCAATTCCGTCACCGTTTTGCCAAGCCACATTGCGAGCCCGAGTGACAGGGCGTAGCCATTGTCGACATCGGTCAGAAATTCGATCGTATTGAGCGTGATCTGCCGTAAGTCTTCGACGAACTGCTGTCGGTCCGGCATGATCGTGACGATGCGCGCGCCGTTCGCTGCCAGCTCGTGATGATAGCTGGCGATGGTCCGCAGTTCGATTTTGCAGAACGGGCACCAGTGGCCGCGATTGAAACTGATGACCACAGGGCCAGCGGCCGTCAGCTCGTCAAGGCTCACGAGAACACCGGCCTTCGACGGCAGGATGAAGGGCGGCATCGGCTCGCCAACGGCTGGCGCGCGCGCGCCAATCTCTCCAGCATAAAGCCGCGCCACGAGATCGTCATAGGCTTCAGCGTAGGGAAATTCGAGTTCGCGCAGCTTGGCGGCATAGGCCGCAAGCCGGGCGTTCAGCGGCCCGTCCATCATGCATATTTCGTCGAAAGCTTCGGTCAGTGTTGCGGTCTTGGTCACGGTGACGATCCCGATTGATGCCGAGCTGGCGGACAGCCGCTTCTGAGTCGCTCAACTTTTTTACACGTCCCGTGTCAGATCGCCAGACGGCAGCGCCACGGCCGCGGCGATCGCTGCTGCCGTTACTGCAAGACGCCGCCGGGCCGAATAGGATGCGCCGCACCCTGAGCCAGAAGCTCAACCAGAGCCTCAACCAGAGCCTGAACTGTCTCCGCTCTAGCCTAAAATACCGATGGCCTTTTGTTTTGATAGCGCGAGGCTATCGGCGCGCTGGCGCTTGGGGGCGGGATTGACGACACCATCGGACGCAGACAACGCGACAAAAACTCAATTCTTGAGCGCCGGTCCGATGCAAGCGGCTCGCACAGCGCACTAGTTGCTCTCGACGCCGAGTTCGCGGGCCGCAGTGGTCAAGCGGCCCTTGGCGGCGGTATCGCTCGCAAACGTTTCGAGGGCCTTCGTCAACGCGGCTTTGGCTGCATCTTTTTCGCCGAG
>JANMOL010000374.1:0-2313 GCA_031369245.1 Hyphomicrobium sp.
TAACGCCACGCCGCCGTCGTCGATCCTGTGGTTGGCGCTCGGCTCGTGGCTGCTGTGCATTGGCTGGTTTGGCTTCAACGTCATGAGCGCGCAAAGCCTCAAGGGCGTCACCGGCTTAGTCGCACTCAACTCGCTGATGGCCATGTGCGGGGGCATTCTGGCGGCGCTGGTGGCGGGCGACAATGACCCGGGCTTTGTTCACAACGGCGCGCTGGCGGGCTTGGTTGCGGTCTGCGCCGGCTCGGACGTCATGCATCCGCTTGGCGCTGCCGCAACAGGGGCTATCGCTGGCATCATCTTTGTTCAGATGTTCCAGCTCTCGACCAACAAATGGCAGATCGACGACGTGCTGGGGGTGTGGGCCTTGCACGGGCTGTGCGGACTGTGGGGCGGTATCGCGTGCGGCATCTTCGGATTGAAGGCGCTGGGCGGGCTCGGCGGGGTGACGTTTGCCTCACAGCTGGTGGGGTCGGTTGGCGGAGCGGCGTTCGGATTTGCAGCCGGCACGATCGTCTACTGGGCGGTCGATGCTGTGTTCGGGTTCCGCATGTCGCCGGATGACGAGCGCCAGGGCGCCGATTTGTCGATCCACAAGATCGGATCGAACCCTGAGGACGATGTCCGGATGGGGCGCACTTAGAAACGCGTTTAACCGGTCGCTGGCAACCATAACGGGCCGGATCGCTAATCAGCGGTTCGGCCTGTGCTTGTCTGCGGTGTATTTTTTGACAACATCCGCCTGCAAAACGTAACCAATCGCTGCGACATGGCGTCATCCACGGCGCCAGCCGTTTCGCGCTCCGGTAGTCGTTTAGCCAGTTATTGAACAGCGCTCAGCCGAGCAAACGCCGGTCTTACCGCGATAAATTGCGTTTCGCGCGCGGGTTGCGGCCCGCCCGACGATATGCCGCGTGCGCGATTGTCTTCTTGTTTTCGCCTGATTGGGCGGCTGGATGCACCCAGTCTGTGAAAAAACGACGGGAGTTCCATGATGCGTTTGAGTTTAGTCGCCCTTGCGTTGGGGTTTGTGGCGATGATGGGCAGTGCGCCCTCGGCCAAAGCCGCGCCCTTCTGGGAAGAAAACGACAGGGCCGAAGTATCTCGCGGTTATAAGCACTCGGCAAAACGTCAGCGCGCCGTTCGTCAATCGATCGGCAATTCTGAAGCTCGCAGTTCACGCCGCACGGCTCAGCGCTCGGGCATCGGCGGCCGCCCTCGCCAGTGGTGCGGTTGGTGGATGCGGACGCAGAAGGGCGGCGGTCCGGAATATAATCTCGCCGCGAACTGGCGCCGCTGGGGCAGCAATGCCGGCGGGCCGCGCGTTGGAGCGGTCGTGGTGTGGCCGCACCACGTCGGAATGATTACCGGTCAGGCGTCTAACGGCAAGTGGATCGTCAAATCCGGCAACGACAGCGGTGCTGTGCGCGAGCGGGCCCGCTCGGTCTCGGGTGCCGTGTTCCGGGTCGGTTAATGCGCCGCCCTTGATCGAGATCGCCGCAAGGTTTGAGGCCGGGGCCGGATCAGGCTCCGGCCTTGGCGTGTCTGGTTTCCGCTAACGCCTTCCTTTTGCCCCAAGTTGGGCCGTCTATTCGAGCTAAGAGCACAGTCTGGGGCTGTGACTTGAGACCGTTTCAGGTCTGCCTTTGGGGGCACGATTGGACAAGTCTATGGCCATCGGGTCAGGTGTCGCGGGCGTGAGCTTCGCGGTGCTGGCGTTTGCCTGGCATGGCGGTTTTGCGACGCACGAATTGGTGCCGCCGGAACGCTTGCCAGTGCGGGAGACGGCGCTGTTCGTGCCGGTCAAGCAGTATCAGCCGATTGGCACCGCGCCGCGCGACCCGGCAAACTTGGTGCGCGCTATCCAAAACGAATTAACGCGCGTTGGCTGCTACGCTGGACCGGTCGATGGAAGCTGGTCGAAACCGACGCGCGCGGCAATGAGCGCATTCACCGACCGTGCGAATGCGCGACTGCCCGTCGATCGGCCGGACGACGCGCTGTTGAGTTTGGTCAAGGGCTCGAAGCCCGGGCCGTGCGCTGAGACCGTTGCTGCCACAGTGGCCGCGCCGGTCTCAACGGCTGGCGTGCCGCCAACGCGTCAGAATTCGCTGCCGGCACCGTCGATCCCGCCGGCGCTTGTGGATCCGCTGAAGAACGCGGCCAAGGACGTACCCAAGGATGCACCCAAGGATGCCTATGTGCGGCCCGTTGCGCGTGACATAAAACCGATGCCGGGAGGGCTTGCGACCCCGGCTGACAAAAAGCCCGCTGCGGCTGCAGCTGCGTCTGCGGCTGCGGCTGGGCCAGTGAGCG
>JANMOL010000376.1:0-4708 GCA_031369245.1 Hyphomicrobium sp.
CAGCCAACATCGCCGGCACCTGGTCGCTGATGCAGATCCCGGAAATCGGCGGCGGGTTGATCGCGATGGACCCCCACACCGGCCGCGTGCTTGCCGTTGCCGGCGGGTTCTCGTTTGCGATGAGCCAGTTCGACCGTGTCATCCAAGCCAAACGCCAGCCGGGCTCGTCATTCAAGCCGTTCGTCTACGCCTCGGCGATCGACAACGGCTACAAGCCGACTTCGATCATTCTCGACGCGCCGATCGAAGTGGAGCAGGGCCCCAATCAGGAAATTTGGAAGCCTGACAATTACGAGAAGGACAAATCGGCTGGCCCGTCGACCTTGCGTTTTGGCGTCGAGAAATCGCGCAACCAGATGACTGTGCGCCTGGCGCAGGATCTCGGCATGCCGATCATCATCGAATATGCCAAGCGGTTCGGGATTTACGATGATCTTTTGCCCGTCCTGTCGATGTCACTCGGCGCAGGCGAGACCACGCTGATTAAGATGGCGACGGCCTATTGCATGCTGGCCAACGGCGGCCGGGAAGTGAAGTCGACGCTGATCGATCGCATTCAGGATCGCTGGGGCCGCACGGTCTGGCGTCACGATGAGCGGCAATGCATGGGCTGCACGGCGGACAAGTGGGTCGGCCAGTCCGAGCCAGATCTGATCGACGACCGCAAGCAAATCGTCGACCCGCATACAGCCTATCAAATGACCTCCATCATGGAAGGCGTGGTCCAGCGCGGCACAGCGACGGTTCTCAAATCCCTCAACCGTCCGCTGGCCGGAAAAACCGGCACGACCAACGAAGAAAAAGACGTTTGGTTCATCGGCTATACGCCCGATATGGTCGTCGGTGTCTACGTTGGCTACGACACGCCAAAGCCGCTTGGCAAAGGCAACACCGGCGGCGCCATAGCAGCCCCCATCTTTGGTGATTTCATGAAGGAGGCGCTGGCTGAGACGCCCGCCGCGCCGTTCCGTGTACCGCCGGGCATCAAGCTCGTGCGTGTCAATCTCAAAACCGGCCTCAGAGCATCTGGCAGCGAGCCCGATAGCATCCTTGAGGCCTTCAAGCCGAACGAAGAGCCCGACGACGCCTACTCCGTCATCGGCCTTGGAAATGCAACGACGGATGCCACGGCATCGGCTGCGGCCAGCGCGCCGCCGGCCTATCCCGGCAGCCAGTCTGGCACTCAGTCCGGCGCACCGCCGCCTCCTGGCGCGGGCGCAGCGTCACCCGGCATTGGCTCCGGACGCGGCGGCGTTTGGTGACACGGTGGGTCGCCGCGCCAGCGCGCAAGACTGCGGCAAACGATCTCGCGTTTACAGCGTCCAATCACCGCTCTATAGCTCGCGGCCTGTTTTTTATGTGTCCCAAACCACCGGCCGGCTTTCAGCGCGGCCGCCCACTGACTTCTGGAGGCTCTCATGCGCGCTGAAGCGCAAAAACTATCGGACGGAATCAAGGAGGCCTTTGCCCTCCTGAGGAGGTCTCTTTGACTGGGATACCGCGGACGATCGTCTCGCGTCTCTGAACGCCAAATCAGAAGACCCAAGCTTATGGAATGATCCAAAAGCTGCTCAAAAGGTCATGCGCCAGCGCCAATCGCTAGAGCGCGCCATCACCGAATTCCGCCGGATCGAGCGCGATTACGACGACGCGCTGACCTTGATCGAACTCGGCGAAGCCGAGGACGACGAGGGCAGTATCTCGGAAGGGGAAGCCGCATTGCGGCGCGTCGATCACGAAGCACAGCGCCGCTCGGTCGAAGCCATGCTGTCGGGCGAGGCCGACGGTATGAACACCTACGTCGAAGTTCATGCCGGCGCTGGTGGCACCGAAAGCCAGGATTGGGCGTCAATGCTGGCCCGCATGTATCTGCGCTGGGCCGAACGCCGCGGCTATAAAGTCAAGCTGATCGACGAGAGCCCGGGTGAAGAAGCCGGGATCAAATCAGCGACCTTTGAAATCGAGGGCGAGAATGCCTTTGGCTGGCTCAAAACCGAAGCCGGCGTGCATCGCCTTGTGCGCATCTCGCCGTACGACAGTAACGCCCGCCGCCACACCAGCTTTGCCTCGGTCACCGTCTATCCGGTCATCGACGACACCATCGACATCGATATCAACATGTCCGACATCGAGATCTCGTTCGCGCGTTCCTCAGGTGCCGGCGGCCAGTCGGTCAACCGCACCGAGTCGGCCGTCCGGCTGCACCACAAGCCGAGTGGCATCATGATTTTTGCCCAGGAGCAGCGCTCGCAGCACCAGAACAAGGACATCGCTTTTAAGCGCCTGAAGGCGCGGCTCTATGAGATCGAGTTGAAAAAGCGCGAGGCTAAAGCCAACGCTGATCAGGCCGCCAAGACCGACATCGGCTGGGGCCATCAGATCCGCTCGTACGTGCTGCAGCCGTATCAGCTGATCAAAGATCTGCGCACCGGCGCCACCTCGACCAATCCCAGCGAAGTGCTCGATGGCGACATCGACCTGTTCGTCGAAGCAGCCCTGTCGGCCCGCATTAAAGGCGGCGCGCAGGCGGTGGTCGAAGACTTGGAGTAAGCGTCAATTCGGCCGATCGCCGTCCCATGCGGCGATGCGCAGGCGGTGCATCGTCCAGCTTGTACGCGGCACGATGCAAAAAGTCGTCGGCCAGCAACCATCTCCGTCCGCGCCCCTCGCGCTTTGGCGCAATCATGCTAAAGCCGGGGACCGCCACTCATCCGGATCGCCGCGCCGCCGATGCCAACACTCAGCCAATTGTCCCTCATCACCTCCGCCGGGTTCCCTGACTATGCGCTGCTCGACAGTGGAGCAGGGCGCAAGCTCGAGCGCTTCGGCAAAATCCTGGTTGACCGGCCAGAGCCGCAGGCCTTGTGGCAACCCAGGCTCGCAAAGTCGGAATGGGCTAAGGCCAACGCCGTGTTCTCAGCCTCGGGCGAGGATGACGAGAAAGGTAAGTGGCGCATCGACAAGCCGGTGCCGGAGGCTTGGCCTGTTAAAATCGATGACATTACGATGCTGTGCAAGCTGGCCGGGCTTTGGCACCTCGGACTGTTCCCAGAGCAGGTTCCGCACTGGCAGTGGATGCTGTCTGAGATCGCAAACGTCAAAGGCGAGACCCCGCGGGTGCTCAATCTTTTTGGGTATACGGGTGCAGCAAGTTTGCTCGCTGCCAAAGCCGGCGCCGAAGTCACCCACGTCGACGCGTCTAAAAAAGCCATCACCTGGGGCCGCGAAAATCAAGCCGCCTCAAAACTAGATGCAGCCAAAGTTCGCTGGCTTGTCGATGACGCCGCAAAATTCGTGGCGCGCGATGTTCGGCGCGGCAAAACCTATCACGTGATCCTCGTTGATCCGCCAAAGTTCGGACGCGGGCCGGAAGGCGAGGTCTGGGATCTCTTCACGCACCTGCCCGAGTTGCTGAACGGCTGTGCCAAACTGCTCGCACCCCAACAGTCCAGCATGGTGCTGACCGTCTACGCCATCCGCGCCTCGGCCCTCGCCTTCGATCAGCTGATGCGCGACACACTCAAGGGCCGCGGCGGCACCTACGACACCGGCGAACTGGCCATTGAGGCTCAAGGCGGGCACGCCATACCCACGTCGCTGTTCGTGCGCTGGCGGTCTCGATCATGAACGAGCCAAAAATCATCACGTCGCTGACCAACGATCGCATCAAGGCGATCCGCGCGCTTGAGATGCGCAAGGTTCGCAAGGAAACGGGCTTGTTTGTTGCCGAAGGCACCGCACTGCTGATCAGCGCGCGTGATCGCGGATTTGTGCCCGCAACGCTGGTTTATCAGGCTGGCACAAACGACAGTGGCATCACCCGCGGCCTCGTTACATGGGCACTGAAGGAAGGTGCCGAGGTGCTCGAAGTGTCCGAGATGGTGCTCGGCAAACTCGCGTCAAAAGACAACCCGCAGACCGTGCTCGGCGTCTTCAGGCAGTCGTTTTCAGACCCGCCCGCGCCCGCGGCGTTGGATCCGCATGCACTCTGGCTTGCGCTCGAAGAGGTCCGCGATCCCGGCAACCTTGGCACCATCGTGCGCACGTCCGATGCCGTGAGCGTCAGCGGCATTATTCTGATCGGCACCTGCTGTGATCCCTATTCGGCAGAATCGATCCGCGCCACGATGGGCTCGATCTTTGCCGTGCCGATTGTCAAAATGGAACGCGCGGCGTTCCTGGCGCTCGCCGCATTGTGGCCGGGCGATGTGGTTGCAACCCATCTCGACGCAACGGACGATTTCCGCGCTGTCAGCTATCGCGGGCCAGAACTCGTTGTCATGGGCAGCGAGGGCCCAGGGCTCACTCAAGACGTTGCCAAGGCCTGCACCCGGCGCGTAAAAATCCCGATGTCGGGCACGCTCGACAGTCTCAATCTCGCCATCGCCACGGCCTTGACACTTTACCAAGTCCGCAGCCGCCATTTGAAGCTTTAGCCCATGCGCATCGAATATCACCGCACGCTGATCGCCGACAAAGTGCGCAATGACGCATTCGCCGCGGCGTTGAAGTCCGTCATCGTGCCCGGAAAATCAGTCGTCGCGGACATTGGTGCCGGCACCGGGTTGCTCGGGCTGATAGCCTCGAAGCTCGGCGCAAAAGATGTCTACCTTTTCGAAACAGCGGACGTAGCGGGTGTTGCCGCCAAAATTCTCAAAGCCAATCGCGCCAAAAACTGCCATCTCATTCCGTGTCACTCGACCGAATT